>CBDUUO010000071.1:0-10542 GCA_965370395.1 uncultured bacterium | reverse complement strand
AGGCGCCGTCGGCCTATTTTTGCAAGCATCCCGCGCGCCAGTTCACCGACGACGAGGCATTTAACATGGTCGAAGACTTTATCCACGAAAGTCGCGTCTTACACCTTAAGGCGGCGAAAAGGGCGGGGTAGGCATTTTTTCGGTAACGCTATAAATCGATAGTGTGCCAGGAAGATCGGTATTTAAAGGAACTATTTCGTTATATCCATCTGAATTTATTGAGAGCCGGCATTGTAAAGGACTTAAAAGAATTGAGCCGGTGTCCCTGGTCGGGTCACTCCGCACTATCAGGCAAAATCAAGCGACCGTGGCAGGATACGACATAGGTACTATCTTATTTTGGTGAAAATCCTAAGGCACACCGTAGAACTTATTTAAATTATGTGAGAAAAGGGGCTGGTTTGGGGCGAAGGCCAGAACTGGTCGGTGGCGGTTTAACCCGCAGTTTAGGTGGCTGGTCCGAGGTTTTGGCTTTTCGGAAGCGGGGTGAAAAACAGGTGTCGGACACACGGATACTGGGAGACAGTCAATTTGTGCAGGAAGTTACATCAGATCTTGACGATTTGGTTAAAAGAAACCTGCGGCTTTCAGGGCGGCAGATTGATGTTGCTACACTGGCAAAAAGGGTTTGCAAAAAGCACGACATAAGCGTTGGTGAGCTGCGCTCTGGCAGTCGAAGGCGGGAGATTATAGAGGATAGGGGGATAGTGTCTTGGATTGTGGTCCGGGAGTTGGGGTGCTCAGGAGCAGATTGGGAAAAGGCCCGCATTAAAGGATTATATCAACCAGGTATGACAAGTGATTGGCGATGCCTGCTTGTCTTGCTGCCAGAGCCGCTACGCACGTTCTGCACAACGTCCCCTATCTTAAACTGCTCTTAAGATTTTTGGAAAATAATTTGAAAGGAAATGAGGATGAAACTGGTATATTCCTACTATGTTTTGGATATTGTTCATAAGGGACATTTGTTAATGATGAAAAACGCCAAGTCAATAGCCGGGAAGGATGGGAAATTAATTGTAGGTATCCTTACCGATGAGGCCGTCATGGAGAAAAAGCCAAGGCCTACACTTACATTTGAGGAAAGAATAGAGCTTGCAAGTGCAATAAAATATGTTGATGTTGCTGTTGCCCAGGAAACCTATTCACCACTACCGAATGTAAAGAAAATCAGGCCTGACATACTGATGGAAAGTACAAGTCACAGTGAAGAAGCAATTGAAGAAGCAAGAGAAGTTATGGAGAGTATTAACGGCAAGGTTATCGTGCTACCATACTTTCCCTCACAGTCAACAACCCACATAAAAAATAGCATAAAAGAAAGTAGCTGAAGGCAAAACAAGTGGGAGGTAATGAAAAAATGCAAAAGACGTTAAGCAGATCGGTATCTCAACTAATAGGTACATGGCAAAAGAAGATGTTTTGGCTTATGTGGGTGACCTATGCCTCTTTCTATCTTTGCAGGGTAAATATCTCTATAGCGATGCCTAAGATAATGGAAGAGTTCAGTTTGACAAAAACCGATATGGGACTGGTCCTAAGTAGCTTGTTTCTACTATACGCAATTGGCCAATTCATAAATGGTCAACTCGGCGATAAACTGAATTCAAAGAGGATAATTACATTAGGTCTATTGTCCTCAGCAGTAATGAACATCGTATTTGGTTTCAGTGGTGGCATATTAGGCCTTATGGTAGTGATATGGGGCTTGAATGGATATTTTCAGGCAATGGGGTGGGGCCCGACCGTCAAGTCGATGGCCAACTGGTTCCCAGCCGAAGTAAGGGGTAAAATTTCCGGGCGGTTAAGCACAAGTTACATTATTGGAGGAGCAATTTCCTGGTTATTGGCAGGCACAATCATCAAGTATTTCAACTGGCGTTTCACTTTTTGGTTTCCTGCCATGTTTTGTTTATTAATGGCTATCCATTGGTTTATTCGTGCGCGAAACGCTCCTGAAGAAGTAGGTCTGCCAGACATAGAGGAACAAGAAAAAGGCATTGAAAACAGAGACGTTCGAAAAGATACCCACATAGGTTTTCGTAACACTCTTAAAATTACAATCCTAAATCCTTATGCCTGGTTTGCGGCCTTCGCATTATTTGGTCTAAATATTGTTCGCTATGGTTTTATGTCCTGGGCACCGACATTCATGTTTGAAGAACAGGGGGCCACAATTTCATTGGCCGCCTATAAGGCTATTGCCTTTCCTGTTGCCTGAGGATTGGGAGCGATCGTTGCAGGTTGGGCCTCTGACAGAATATTTAAACACCGTAGAGCGCCAGTTGCTTTTATAATGCTGTTCTTATTGGCGATCTTTTGTTATTTTTATAAGGTTGTCCCCGGTAATAATTGGGTTGTAAGTTTGATTATTTTACTGTTTATTGGATTTTTTACTTTCGGGCCTCACTCACTAATTGTAACTGCAATACCTGCAGATTTAGGCTCCCGTAAAGCCGCCTCGTCAGTAACAGGCTTTGTCGACGCCATGGGATACGCAGGAGCAAGTTTGACCGGTTTGGGCACAGGTTATTTGATTGAAAACTTTGGCTGGAATGCAGCTTTCTACTTTTGGATTTTTGGAGCAATTTTTGCGGCAATTATGACTTTGTTTATCTGGAACTATAAGGAAAGAGGAGTCGAATCTGTAATAATGCAAAGGGCTCCGGGCACAGGTTCATAAGCATGCCTTTCTTGAAAGAAAAATACAAGGATTAAACATGAAATGCTTAATTATCGCTGATGGGCCGGAGAACCGATTGTCAACATTAGGCAATTCAAAACCTTTTATTCCGGTTGTTGGATTATCCATCATTGAACGGGTGATATTAACCGCAAAGGAAGCCGGTTTAACCGATTTCTTTGTAGTAACCGGATACAATGGGGAAGAAGTAAGGCCTTTCCTAGGCAGATTCAGTCTGAGTAGAAGTATTAATATAACCTGTATCCCGAATGAAGAATGGGAAAAGGGATACGCCACATCCATTCTTAAGGCGAAAGACCTGATAGATGAGAATTTTATTCTATTGAGGGAAAATCATATCTTCGACGAATTGATCCTGGTAAAACTAAAGAATGAAAAAATAAATGATGACGAGGTGGTGCTGGCTATAGATCGAAATATTAAGAAAAAAGAACTTGAGGAGGTTAATAATGTTAACAAAGTTTTTGTCGAAGAAAGTAGGATCTTAAAAATAGGAAAGAATATTAAGGAATACAACGCTCATGATACAGGAATTTCTCTCTGTTCGCCGGCAATATTCAGCGCTATCGAAGAAAGTTTATCTCAAGGCAATGATTCTCTTTCAGGCGCGGTAGGCATAATGGTTGAAAAAGAGAAAGTCAAGGCCATCGATATTGAAAATGCTTACTGGATTGAAATGAATACCAAGAAGGATTGCCGAAAAGCCTCAAAGCTATTGATTCGTAACTCAGTAAAACATGCCGGCCCGATTACTCGATATATCAATGCGCCGTTTGCAACCAGGATTTTCACACCGCTCCTCCTGAAAATATATAAGGGATTTACTCCCAATCAGGTCTCTGTATTGAGTTTTATGGTATCCCTGGTAAGCGGTTTATTTTTTATTCTTGGTTATGCCGTCATAGGCGCATTGTTGATACAGTTGTCAAGTATACTGGATTATAGTGATGGCCAATTTGCAAGACTCAAGCATATGGCGTCCCGTTTTGGACATTTCACCGACATAACCCTTGATCGCTATGCTGATGGTTTCATCATTTTGGGGATGTTTTATTACTCACTATCTGAGATAGGAAGCAGAGAAATAGTGGGAATCAATTGGCATCCTTTGATTATTATTACCATTTCTATAATAACCATCGTGGGAAACTTGATGGTCAGTTACACTTCTGTAACATCAGTTGTTAATTTTGGTTATGTATATAAAAGGAGAGGGATTGTTGCGGGGAGGGGAAGGGACATTAGACTGTTTTTGCTCTTCATCGGGGGCATTATGAGCTATTTTCATCCAATTTTTGTGCTCCTTGCCTTATTTGTTATAGCGATACAAACCAATATCATAGTCATTTGCCGAGTTATTTTATCACGGAATTATTTTATCAATAAAAGTACCTTCAGGATGATAAACGGGATCAAAGTTGTTATTTTCGATTTTGATGGAACTATAGCAGATACCATGCCTTTCTTAACCGAGTTGGCTGTAAAACTTATTACTGAAAACTACAATGTCTCCAGAGAAGAGGCTGAAAGAAAGTATTTGGAGACTACTGGAATGGACTTTGCAGGTCAATTAGAAACAATTTTTCCCAATCACTCCAACAACCAGGAAGTTGCGGCTATCTTCGAGAAAAAAAAATTGGAAAGTATTTTTGGGCATTCTCTCTTCCCTGATACTATTCTTACGCTGAAGTATTTGAAAGGCAAACAAATTAAATCACTTATTTGCAGTAGTACAAAACGAGAAATCATTACAAAATATAGCCAGTTAAACAAAATTGATGCTTTGTTCGACAACCTTTTTGGTTATGAACCAAATTTTAAAAAAGGAGACCAGATTGATTTCACCCTCCAACATTATCAATTGCCTCCCGACAAAGTGCTTTTCGTCGGAGATTCTTTAAAAGATTATGATTTTGCTAAGGACAAAAAAATAAACTTTATTGGTATTTCGAAAACGTTTAGAAAAGAAGATTTTCAGAACAAGGGAGCATTAAGCGTGAGAAGCCTGACCGATCTCGTAAAGCTTTTCAATACCTCTGAGAATTATCCCAAGCATATCGAATATGTGAGATGAAGCGATGAGAGAAGCATATTTTGACCGGTTAAAACACATTGCCTTCAGGGGCGGAAAAATTGCTCTCGAACTAATTTCAAGCAGTGACTTTTGGTTGAAACAAGACCAATCTATTATAACAAAAGCGGATGTGGAGATATCAAAACTTGCGTATCGTGCCATAGAGGATCTACTTAACACATCAGATCATATACTAATTGATGAGGAAAATGCTGAAAGTGCTGAATATTTTGACCACTCTCATCTTGAAAACACACCTTTCATTTGGGTAATAGATCCAATCGACGGAACAAGATCATTTTCGAATCATATGCCTAATTTTGGGATCTCTATAGGTTTGCTCAAGGATTTAAAGCCCTGGCTTGGAGTGGTCTATTTCCCAATGCTTGGAGAATTATTTTATTTTGATGGGGAACAGTCTTTCTTTGTACAGAATGCCTTTACAGAAAGCGAAAAACGGAAACTCATTTCTCCAATTGACCTCCCGGTTTCCCACCGATCCATATTTATCTCCAATGACTCTTTCTTTGAAAAATTCGATTGGAATTTTTCCGATTGCCGAGTAATGAATCCACTCTGTGCCGTTCTAAGTTTATGTTGGCCAACGATTGGCCGTGGATGTGGCGCCTTTTTTGGCGCGCATATTTGGGATTTTGCAGGTTCTTGGCCGATTTTTTTGTCTGCGGGATTAAGTCTTCGTTCATATCAAACCGGTAACGAGATAACCCAATTGGATGTCGAACTATTTGCCAGAAATAGTGAAGATCCTTGGAAATTAAGAGAATTCCATATCCTTTCCTCGGAAAAGAACTTTTCATTGCTTAAAGAAAAAATACTACCAAAAAATACTACCAAATTAGGCACTTAAGTCAGCTGCCACCCTTGAAAGGGGTGGCTTGGCTCTGACACTAAAAGGGAATGATAAGAACTTGCTTTTTAAAAACGGATCAAGCTGAAGTTTTGGTTTTTGTCTATTATCTGGATTCGCCTCAACATGTAGTGCGACAAATTTTTTCGCTATGATAAGTCTAAATATCGATAGCCATATGGGATGTCAAGCTGAAAACCAGGGGGTAACTAAACGTATTTTCACTGAATTAGGTCGCACCAATCCGGTATGTCCGGTGCCGGGGATTTTAATAGGAGAAGGAACTTTTAAAATAAACAAAAAAATTAATTCAACTTCGAGATTCCGCCTTAAATCGATTCCCGTTAAGTTTCAGCTGGGTAGACGATTTCAATATGAAAATTATACTATCGGGAAATTGAGGACTTCGGCTATTAATCTGCAAAACTCATTTTTTGTGGATTTCTTGTGCCAGTCTTAAAAATTTCCCATCTAATATGCATTTTGGAGGTCACTTCTATTTTTCCAACTCCGCTATCCGATCCGCCTGTTTTGCCACCCGAATCATCCATTCGCTGTCTTCTTTGAGGTGGATTTCCGCCAGTTGATTGAACTCTTTTGCCTGAGCGGCGGAGCCCTTCATCAGCCAGGCCTCAGAAAGATAGTAGTAATTCTGTCCATTGGTGGGATGGAGGCTAACCGCCTGTTCAAGTACCCGGATGGCTTTATCCGGCTTGCGGTCCTCCACCAGGCGACGGCCCTGGTCGGTCAATTGCAGCGAGGCCACCACCCGCGGGTTTTCTCTGGCGGTCTCTTCTACTGTGACGGATTCTTCCGCTTCAGAGGGGGCCTCTTTCAACATCGGCTTCGGGCATGCGGCCAGCACGACCGCCAGCAGGGCTAAAAAAACGATTTGAATGAATCTAATTGCCATCGATCAGGTCTTTTACTCCTTTGATGATTTTTCCGGCGAATCCGCCTTTGTCATGCAGCGGGCAATGCCCTTCCGGTGTGTGGCCTGCTAGAAAGTAAACTTCCGCCGGCTCGGGGCAGCCGGCAACAGCCGGCCGGCCGGTGACCGAACAAACCAGAATTTTTTCAACGCCGGTGGGCATTTTAAAATCGGTTTCAGATCTGTATTGGGGGATGGCGTTCATCAGGTCGGCCCAGATCGGCAGTGCGGCTGCTGCGCCGGTGGCTTCGATCGGATCTCCGTTGTCAAAGCCCACCCAGACCAGAGCCAGTATATCCGGGGTATAACCCACAAACCAGGCATCTCTAAAATCGTTGGTCGTTCCGGTCTTGCCGGCAACCGGCCAGGACACACCCCTCCATTGCAGCGAACGGGCAGTGCCTTCTTTGACCACGCTTTGCAGCATGCTGTTCATGACGAAGGCTTCGGCCGGTGTAATTAAGCGTTCGATATTGAGATGCTGATGCTCAAGGATTTTGTCATGTTCATCCACGACACCCTTTAAAGACAGCGGAAACGGCTGCACGCCCTCAGCCGCAAACACACAATAGGCCCGGGCGAGCTCGATGGGTATGACCTCAAAAGCGCCCAGGGCCAGTGACGGATACGGTTTAATCGGTGTTGAAAAATGAAACCGTCCGGCCATGTCCACGATGCGTTCAAGGCCGGTTTGCATGGCCAGATCAACTGTAGCCAGGTTATACGACTTTTTAAGCGCATCTTTCAGGCTAACGGTATATTCCGTCACCGGTTCAAAGTTCTGGGGCTTCCACAATTCTCCGTTTACCGTATATGATTTGGAGTCATTTGACAGCAGCGAAGTGGGTGTAAATTGAGACAGGCTGCTCAGATAGACGATGGGTTTAAATGCGCTCCCGGGCTGCCGCCGGGCCTGAGTGATTCGATTAAACTGGCTGATGCTGTAATTGCGTCCACCCACCAGGGCCAGGATGTGCCCGGTTTTAGGCTGCATGACGACAATGGCCCCTTGAAGTTTTTCTGCAGGCGTTTCACGTTGCAGCTTCGCATTCGAATTTTCCAAACGGGTCAGACCTTTGGCGAGGGCCTTTTCAGCAGCCCTTTGGACCTGGGTGTCCAGCGTGGTGTAAACGGAAAGCCCCAGACTCGAGAGATCTTCCGGGCGATACAAAGTGTTCAGCTGTTCGGTCAGATAATCGATAAAATAGGGGGCTTTGGTATCGGATACAATGAATCCGACGGCTTTGATCGGTTGTTTTAGCGCGGTTTGAAGCGCTGCATCCGTAATCCATTCCCAGCGGTGCATGGCTTGCAAAACCGCATCCCGGCGGCTGCGGCAGCGCGTTATATCCCGGTATGGTGAATAATGATTGGGTGCTTTGATCAAACCGGCAATGATGGCCGCTTCCGAAAGCGTCAAGTGTTTAACCGGTTTGCCGAAATAAAAATAAGACGCTTCCCCGATCCCGTTAATGGCAACCGAACCCTTTTGCCCCAGATAGATTTCATTCAAATAAATTTCTAAAATCTCACGCTTGTCGTATTTTAATTCGATGATAATCGAAAGAATAATTTCTTTTAACTTGCGGGTGATTGTCCGGGTCGGTGTTAGAAAATAATTTTTGGCCAGCTGCTGGGTCAAAGTCGAGCCGCCCTGCCGGATGGCCCCGTGGCGCAGGTTGGTGACCAGGGCTCTGAGAATGCCCCGGAAATCGACACCATAATGTTGAAAAAACCGGTGGTCCTCGGCTGCCAGAACGGCCTGAATCAGGTGTTCGGGAACCTGCTCGATCGAAATCAGTTGCCGGCGTTCACGTTCCTGGCCGAAAAACTGCATGATCTCTTCAGGCTCCAATTCCAGGATCGGAATCGTCTCGCCATTGTTCCTTCGGCTGATCGTTCCGATTCTGTCTTCGCTGAAGCCAATTTGAACCGGAAATCCTTCGCGTTGGGTCCAGGGTGTTTTCAAGTCGTTTAAAAAAATATCCAGCGCGTCCGGCCGGATCTGGATTTGGCCTTTTTGGGAAGGCAAATGGTTCACCCGGCGATAACCCAGATTAACCAGCTTCTCATTAAACAGGGAAGGATCAAAGCGCTGACCCGGATATAGAAGCGTTGTATCCGAATAAACTGTCGAGGGGATGCTCCAGCGTCGGGCGGAGAAGCGTTTTTCAACCTGGTTTGAAAGATACCAGCCGTATACAGCCAGACCGAAAACGGTCAAAATAAAGACAAGCAGGGCGTATTTAATGATTTTTTTGAGCATATATCCAGGTTTTGCGTTTTTTAGGCTTCAAATCTACCCAACAACCAATAAAACCAATGTAACCAATAAAACCAATTAAACAATGGCAATAAAGCGATAAAAAAATAGCCGGCGATTTTTGACTCAACTCGGCTTCTTCCAGCCTCTTAGTCCCCAGATCAGTGATACCAGCGCCAGGCCGCTGACGGCTGCTGAAACCAGGGCCGTCGCGGATATACCGCCCGCCAGCCATATGGGGCCGCCGATCAAAGCGCCCACGACGCGGCCGACCCCGGCCGATGCCAGATAGCTGGCCATCATCGTTGCCCGCGATGTGGGTACCAGTTCGGTGAACAGGGATAGGCTGGTCACGATGGTAAATTCAAAAGTCAGAAAAATAATAAATAGTCCTGTGAAAGCCATCCCCAGGGTCTGACTCAGAAATGGCAGGGTACCATAGCAAATAAGACAGGCAGCCAGGCCTACGATCACCGATCGCTTTAAACCCAGGCGATCGGCCAGGGCAGCCGTCATCGATTCACCGGCCAATTCAGCGATACCGATAACGCCGGTTCCTAAACCCAGCGCCACGATGCTCAAACTAAATTGTTTTTCCAGCCAGGCGCCATAGACGACAAATAGGTTATCGTTGGCCACACTGACCCAGAAAGCATACGAAAGTGCTCCCAGCGCTGCGCGTTCCCGCAGTAACTGTTGCCATGCACCTCTGAATATGGGTAAAGACGGCCCGGGTGCTTTCTTTTGCCCGGTTTTTTCGATCAGGATTCTTAATGCCAGGATGCCCAAAATGCCCAGTCCGCCCATCACAAAGAACGGCGCTCGCCATCCCAGTCGATCAATAAGAACGGCGATTACCGGGATGCCGAGCAAGGTGCTTCCGGCCCAGCTAAATTCAAGAAAGCCAATCGCCAGGCCTCTGCGATGGAATGGAACCCGTTCGCTGACATAGGCCTGCAAGGCAGGATCAAAAATGCTTTTTCCTAAACCGGCCAAAAATAGCGCAACCAGAATCACCCCGTAAAAAGGAAACAGGCCCCCGGCGAACATTCCGGCAACCAGCAGGGTCATCCCTGTGAGCATCATCAAACGATACCCCAGGCGATCCGCAATCGGTCCGAAGAACAGACCCAAAACTGCAGTGGCCTGATTGACGGCAATTAATGAGGTAATTGCCGTAAGGGATACCCCCAGTCCCCGGCTCAATGCCGGGGCAAAGGGATAGACAAACCGACGCGCTGTATTGAGCACCAGACGGCACAGGGTGGTTACCACGATATTCAGTGTTAATCGTGAAACAGAAGTTGAAGCATTATCCGAAACGGATTCCGTTGGCATGGCTGGCTACCCTGTGGGGATTAGAAATCTATAATAGTGTCCTGTCCCAGAAGTAATTTACAAAACACGGTTTTATTTTAGGTGTCGGGTGTCAGGTGTCAGTAAACAGATGACAGAGAACAGAGTTCAGATTGAGTCCTTTTTCTTTCAGTTTTTTGCAATCTGTCTTCTGTCGTCTGGCCTCGGTCCTCAGAAAGCTGACACCTGAACACTGACACCTGAAACCATAGACACCGTGTTGTTTAAAGAACTCGACTGCACTAAAATATACCACACGACTTTTGTAACATTTTTGTGGGACACAACACTAGATTAATCTGCTATTTGAGTGATGGTTTCAAACTCCGGGGACGCGTACAGGTGC
>CBDUUO010000070.1:0-10598 GCA_965370395.1 uncultured bacterium | reverse complement strand
GGTTGTAGAAAAAAACGTTTGAATAACGGAACGTTTTTTTGACAACCACTATAAAGCGAAACCCATTTATGGTAGCCGGATGTTGTCCTTAAATATTGCAGATTTAGTTTTATGGCAATAAAAAAGCCGCTGCGGACACAAAAAAAGAGGGGAAATGGAGACGGGGGTGGTCAGTACCGTCCGGGCCCCGCAAAACCGGATAACAGCGTCTTTGCGGTCGTCATAGGCGATGCGGGGCAGAATCTTCAAGTGGACATTGTCGCCCACAACGGTTGGTCTGCCTGAACGTCTTTGACTTGTTGACATTTGAAAGCCTGTCTCTTAAATTGGATCGCCTGCTACAAATAATAAACACGATCATGGTCACATGTCCGAAAGTGCGGGCCTTTCTTTGTTCGCTTTTTCATTATCCCCTAATTCCAGGAGGTTAACAATGTTTCTATCGCTGGCACAAAACCGCAGAAGTATCCGAAAATACCAGGACAAACCGGTAGAGTCCGAGAAAATCGATTCATTGGTGGAAGCTGTGCTGCGCGCACCGACATCAATGGGGAAAAATTCATGGGAATTTGTTGTCGTTACCGATCCCGCTTTGTTGCAAAAGCTATCCAGCGCAAAGCCGCATGGAGCGACTTTTTTGAAAAATGCGGCTCTGGGAATCGTGGTATGTGGCATACCACAAATAAGTGACGTGTGGATTGAAGATGCATCGATTGCGTCTATTTTTATTCATCTGGCAGCCGCATCGCTTGAACTCGGGAGTTGCTGGATCCAGATCCGAGAAAGAAAACACAACGACACGCAAACGGCGGAAGCGTATATTGCCGAAATACTGAACCTTCCGGCACATATCAAGGTGGAATCGATCATCGCCATCGGCTATCCGGATGAGCGCAAGTCCGTGCATCATAGAGAAAGCCTGCCTTACGATAAAGTATCGCTTAACAATTACGGTGTGCCGTATTCCGGTCGCCCTTGATGTTCGCTAAAATCTTCCTTGCTGGAAAAGGAAGAGAAAAACAGTTCGGATCTTTTAATTTGACAAAAAAGCGTAAATGGAAAATATAATGTCCTGACAAAAGATCTGACCCCATTTAAGAGGAGCATTTTTTCTGATTATGGATGAAGACAAACGCTACTTGACCGCCCAGGAACTGCTGAATGATTCCTTTGAGCTCGGCCTGCGCATTTTCAAAAGCGGATTCAGGCCCAGTTTTATCATCGCCGTATGGCGCGGCGGCACACCGGTAGGGATTGCGGTTCAGGAACTACTGGATCATCTGGGAGTCAAAACCGATCATATCGCCATTCGGACCTCGTCTTATTACGGTATCAAAAAACGTGATAAAACGGTACATGTCCACGGACTGGAATATGTCATCCGGCAGGCGAACTGGGAAGACGGCCTCCTGATCGTGGATGACGTATTTGATACCGGAAGCAGCATTAAGGCCATACTCGATACCCTTAAAGCAAAGATGCGTCGCAATATGCCGAAAGACATCCGTATCGCCACTGCCTGGTTTAAGCCAAAATATAATTTAACGGACATTGTTCCGGATTATTATATTAATGCGACCGATCAGTGGCTGGTTTTTCCCCACGAACTGGAAGGGCTTACCCGCGAAGAGATATTTACCCATAAACAGGGGATGAAAAAGCTGTTTGAAGATGCGGGGTTGGATTAAGCGACTAACGCTTGAGGTGTCAGGTTTCAGGCATTCCGATTGCGGATTTTGGAATTGGAGAGAAAGAAAATTCTTTATTATATCTTACTACTCTTTTACCCACTGCTCAGCATCCGCCAAACTGGAGAAAACCTTAAAGGTCTGGGGTAAATCTTCGGCGATTTTAGTAAAGGCTTCTGCCAGGCCCGACTGCGCCCCGGATTCCACAACCAGCGCCGTTTTGTTTATCCTGGCATCTTTGGGGTAGTTTTGTTTTATGATGTCTTTCAGCCTGTGCAAATCATCGTGGGATAAATTTTGCGGACCTTCCCGGAATACCCAGATTCTATTTTGTTCCGGAATCTCTTTCACATAGAATAACCTTGCAATGCCTTGCTGTATCTCTCTGAGATCGGTCCCTTCTTTAGGTTCGACTAAAATATAATCCTTTTTTATGGTTATTTTTGGTGGCATTTCCCAGATGGCATTGATTGCTTTTTCATGGTTTGCTTAGCCGACGGCAGGGTGTTCGCGGCATCTAATTTCAAAATACCATCCGGAGTCAGAATTAGTCAATTGAAATTTATGTATTGTTTTTTATCATCCATAAATGTTAAACTTATTTTGTAACGCCTGCCCTCTTTTTGGTTTGGTGTTATGGTTAGGCTATCTCGGTTGTTCCGGAATGGGCGACTGGGGTAGCCTGTATTTTTTGGCTTCTTTGCAAAGCGCCTCTGTTAGTTCATCCATTATAATATTATGGGATTCGGAATACTGGCAGTAAATTTAAAATTGTGCTATTTTTGGAGCAAAAGAACTATTCAACAAAAAGAGGCTCCATTTGAAAATATTCCGCATGCTTTTTAAACCCGTAGCTTTTCTTTTAGCTTTCCATATGCTGATGTTGTCAGGCCCATATCAATCCGCACGCGCCGCAATGATCGGTACCGATTCAATCATAGATACGGATCGAAGCCAGCGTACACGCGACCGTCTAAACCATCTTTTGGCGCGTGAAGACATTCGGGCGGCATTGGTATCCCGGGGTATTGATCCACAGGAGGCCAAAGCCCGAATTGACAGTCTAACGGACGCTGAGGTTGATCGTATCGCTGATATGATGGATCAGTTCCCGGCCGGAAGCGGTTTTTTCGAGACTTTTTTAATCATCGTATTCTTAGTATTCCTCATTCTATTGTTTACCGATATCTACGGCTATACCGACGTTTTCCCTTTTGTTAATAAACATCCTTCCCCAAAAACTACCCGGGATGAAACGACCGTTGAGACCGTTTCAAAAGAGGAAACCCGGCCCGCTTCGGAATATGCAGGGATCAACCCGGACGAGAATCTCACCATATATTTCAATTCTGACTCAAATGATCTCACCGCCAATGCATATGCAAGGCTTGATCGAGTTGCCCGGTTTATGACTAAAAATCCTGCGACAAAAATTAGCGTAAAAGGATTTTCGGATTCGACCGGTTCATCTTCATATGATCAAATGGTATCTGAAATTCGTGCAAATACAGTAAAAAATTACCTCATTGCAAAGGGGGTTTCTCCCGCAAAAATATCAACCGAGGGGTCGGGATCACAGGATATCCCGGCAGGTACAGGATCTGAAGAAAAAAGCCGAATGATTAGCCGCGTCGTAATAAAATTTAACTAGAGAACCTGCTTATCTGGAAAGTCCAAGTTGACATTAGATAAACTCTCTGTGGGAGCGGCTTCCAGCCACGAATTCAACTGTCGCGGCTGGAAGCCGCTCCCACATTCAATACCACTTGTTCTTTCTGGATAACCAGATTAGAGAATTCTTTTGCCTTCTTCCTGATAAATACCGATCTTATGCAGCTCAGACGGCAGGGGAATTTCTTTAATATCCAGCAGCCATTCAAATAATTCGATTTCCAATTCTTCAGCACATTTTACCTTCCAGCCTAAAAACACATATTCGCTGCAAAATAATGCCCGCGCATCGGCAGACACTTTACCAAACAGGTGGCTGGCGACACTTTCATAATCATAGCCGGTACCGATTCTATCATACATCCAGTTAAACGCGTCGGCGACATAGGGTCGATATTCTTCTTTTAAAGGATGCCAGTACGCCTTACCGTGATACTTTGCCAAAACTTTACTTAACGGGTTCGGAACGGCACCCTTGCTGATCGCTTCCAACGTCATTACCCTGTCAACATCGGCGAGCCGGCAGGCAATCCCGCTGTGAGTCTCGGAACCGCCGGTCTTCCATCTGATAATTTTGCTGATCAAGCTATCGCCATGCCATTGAATCAGATCCATTGCCTGAATCTGATCCCTGAAGGTACGGTATCTTTTTAAATCATTCATTTTATTTCCTTTAGTTGGCTTTTAAGGGTCAGGAAAAAGGTAAGTTTTTCAAGATGTTGACCTAGTGATCACCGGTTCTGTAAGGCAACAATTGGACATGCTTAATTAGTTTCCATCCGATGTATTTTTTATTTTCGGATGGGCACTAATTAGAAAATACAGAACCGATAGCCGAACGATTTCACAACAAACAGCCGTTTTTTGACATTTAACGATTCATCATTACCCTCTAGTTCATAAAAGTCGCATAAAAATAGGTGGTTTGATTTTTCAAACAAAACGGCGGCGGTAAGGCACTATTTTTAGTCTTAACAATCTAATACAGGTTTTTAACCCGATTAACAAATTGAATACCCACGGCTCTGAATAAGAGCATTATATACAAGCGGAGGATAATGTCATGGAAACACAAAATCAACATAGGACTTTTTACAGGGCTTTGAAAGTAGATGGCCTGGATATCCATTACCGGGAAGCAGGCCCCAGGGATGAAAAAACGATTTTGCTGCTGCACGGCTTCCCCACCTCATCTCACATGTTTCGAAACCTGATCCAGATGCTGTCAGACCGATTTCACCTGGTCGCCCCGGATTATCCCGGTTTCGGCAACAGCTCGATGCCTGGTATTGAAGCGTATGACTACACCTTTAACAACATTGCCGAGATTATTGACCGATTCACGGAGAAGCTGGGTCTGCATAGATATAGCCTGTACATGATGGATTACGGTGCTCCCGTGGGATATCGCATTGCAGTGAAGCATCCGGAAAGGATAGAGTCGTTGATTATCCAAAACGGCAATGCATATGAAGAGGGCCTGCGGGAATTCTGGGATCCGATAAAAGCCTACTGGAAGGAGAGGTCAAAAAAAAATGCCGATGCGCTGAGAGAAAGCTTGCTGAACATCGAAGCCACAAAATGGCAGTATACTAATGGTGTCCGAAATCCGGAGACCATCGCACCTGAAAACTGGTTCAACGATCAGTATCTGTTGGAGAGACCCGGTAACAAAGACATCCAGTTGCAACTGTTCTACGATTATGGTTCAAACCCACCGCTGTATCCAAAGTGGCAAGCTTACTTTCGTGAGTATCAGCCGCCTACATTAATTGTCTGGGGGAAGAACGACTACATCTTCCCCGAAGAAGGCGCACATCCATACAAACGTGATCTTAATAACATCGAGTTTCATCTTCTCGATACCGGGCATTTTGCTTTAGAAGAGGACGGTGACAAAATAGCCGATCTGATCACCTGTTTTATGGCAAAAAACACGGACCTGTTGACCCGGCACCCGGAAGCCTGGGATAAGTGTGCGTTTGCGGCCTAGATCTATTTTGGAAAAAGTTTAACGGGGTAAAGGTTCATTGGGTTATAGTGGTTGTCAAAAAAACGTTCCGGTATTAAAACGTTTTTTTCTACAACCGTACAATCGTGCAACCGTTTATACGGCAATTCCGTATTTCGAAACATTATTATGGAAAGCGGTATAAGCTCTGAGAAACCCTTGCGGCCAATATTGCGTTTAACATAAGCAGCGTTTTTCCTTTTTCAATAAATTCAAACGATTTTAGGAATCGGGATCATTACCGGTGTTATTGACTAAAGAAACAAAATCATGGTAAAAAAATGAATTGTCTTTACAAATGCGCTAATCTAAACCCTGAGGTAGCCATGGATTAAAGCCACAAACCCCATTTCTCGACGTGAGCAAAGGGGTTTTTTCAAAGGAGCAAAAAACATGTATATCCAGCAGGTAGATCTGACGCGGGGGGTCGCCAAGGATTTTGTGGATGGACTCACGGCTGCTTCGGTAAAAGAAGAACATGATCAAGGCGATATTCTATTTCAAAAAGGAGATCCGGCAAATCACGCCTATCTTTTGTTGATCGGCCGTGTTCACCTGAATATGGGCGAGACCGGTCATGTCATCCATATCGTCAGCCGCCCAGGCGAGACGTTCGGGTGGTCAAGCCTGGTGGACCGTGATGCTTTTTCAGCCACAGCAGCATGCGTCGCGCAGACGACGGTGCGCAAACTTCACCGGGACGATCTGAAAAAACTTCTGGAAAAAGACCCGGTGAATGGCCTTATTTTTTTTCAGCGCCTTGCCGGAATGCTGGGGGATCGCTTGATGGAAAGCTACTCCCGTTATGAAAAACTGTACAGCGGTGACACTTATGTATAAATGAGGTGTCAGGTGTCAGGCGCCCCGGTGGAATGAGTGCCAGGCATTCCATTTGAGGATTTTGGAAGTTGACAACTACTTTTCTACCCTCAATTTTAAATAATATTAAATTTGTAATAAAAACAGCAATCTCTTCTTACGGAAAGGAGGAAACGAATCATGCGCTCAATGATGATACTGATACTCACAACAACAGCCATTGTATTTCTTTCCGGTTGTTGCGTTAAATTTTCAAACCTGACACCCGGTAACACCTATGATGTTGGAGACACGATAACAACATCTGAGGCGGACATTTCGGTAGAACAATTCCAGTGGTCAAACGGTACCTGGACGACTTCCGGAAGAGCAAAGGTGGATGACAGGAATTTTGCACAGGGATCCGGCAATGACCTGAATGCGAATAATGTCAACTTAAATTTCCAATTTGATTATCCCGTAAATAAAATTTCACTTAAGTTTGGCGAATTGGGAGGAAATAATAACATTAAAGTAAACGGTACCTTCCAAAATGTGGCAAACCTTGTCGACTTAAATGGCAGTTCGATTAGTGGTGTGCAAATTACAGTTAATGCCAATCAGCAAGGAAACAACTGGTATGGAACCATGGATTTGGATGGAACCATCAATGATTTTACAATCGGTGGCCAGGAACTTTGGCTGGATGATGTTTGTCCTGATAAATAGAAATTCGCAATATGGCTGCCTGGCTAGCTAGCGGAGGAGAGAATGCACATAAAATAATCGCATTCCATCTCCGAAATGTCGCGGTGTAAATTGAAAAATACAAATTTTTAAAGTAAGCACATCGGTGCTTTGACGGTATACCTTGGGGTGGTTCACGATTTTGTGAGCTGCCCCTTCTTTATTGACATATCATTACAAGGTCTTAGCTTTTAATAGTGAACAGGTGTTCTTCTGCAGCCTACAGACCTTCATCTGTTCTCCTCCTTAACGGGCGACTCGCATGAGCCGCCCGTTGTTATGCCCGGGTATAAACGTTTCAGTTCAAATGCCCGGCCGGGAAATTCCCGGACTGCCCAATTGCACCGCCATAGCCTTCGGTTCATACAGCACCCGCTCACCTTTTACAACTCGATCCCTCCCTTCCAGGTCACGTGCAGATATTAAATTTTTAAAAATATTTCCCCGCTAGGCTTTCTTTTTTTGACATATGGCCGAACTTTAGATATGCTGTGGCCTGACCAAATAGAGCGGAATCTCAGATAAATCCTCGATGCTCGGGATACCTTAATACTTAACAGCTAACAAAGGACCTGGAGCTATGAAAGATTTGATCAGCGAAATTGCACGGGCACTTGTTGACGAGCCGGATCAGGTAACGGTTTCTGAAGTTGAAGGTGGTCAGACTTTGATATTGGAACTCAAAGTCGCAAAGCAAGATATGGGGAAGATTATCGGTAAGCACGGCAGGACGGCTCAGGCGATCCGAACCATATTGAGCGCAGCATCCGGAAAAGCAAAAAAGCGCATCGTCCTTGAAATCCTGGAATGATCGGCTTGACCCGAAATTGAACTGACGATAAAGCGCAACAGGGATCTTTGATGCAAGTTACAAATCTGCAAAATTGAGCGATTCATCTCCAGCCCAACAATTAGACGATACCTTACAAAAATCCCGAGGACCGGGAGCGAATAATCAGTGCCTTGCAGAAGGCCGGGTTGAATTGAGTTGGGATGAGGAAGGACATGTTGTGGTGGCTTTCTGAAACCAAAAAGGAAGGGCATTCCCTCGCAATTCGACGGAATGCCCTTTTTAAGCTTTGAAACAGCCGGTTAGGCCACAGTTACATTGGTTGCCGAAGGACCTTTGGGGCCTTGCTCAATGTCAAAAGTAACGCTGTCGCCTTCATAAAGAGACTTGAAACCGGTTGCATTGATTCCTGAATGATGAACAAATACATCCGGGCCATCTTCTTGCTCTATGAAGCCATAGCCTTTGCTGCTATTAAACCATTTTACGATTCCACTAGCCATTGTGACATCCTCCTTTCAAATAATTCTCATAGTTCCATACTTCAGGATGCCACTTTGACAAATGGATTTTTCCTTTAGAACGAAACCGGCCCGCCAATTAAGAGCGAGCCTTTATTGATTATTTAAATCATAACACCCTTTTTAAAAAAAGCAAGCATATTATACGACAATTTTAATGCGCCGCATTTTGTATGTGAAATAGGGCCGGTAATGAAATTATGCCATTTCTTTGAAATTCTCTTTTGGACTTAGGCCGCCAGGATGATTATTTGATGCGAACGGTATTCAAAACCTAGGAGGAAATCTAATTGCGTAATTTAGCAAGGAATACAAGTCTGGTGTTTGCGGCGGGCTGTTTAGGCGGTTTGCTCAACAGCCTGGCGGTCTGGATCTTCGGAGATCTTGGAATTACAGCGGCTCTGGGGGTAAAAATTTCTCCGCAGCTCTCCCCCGCATGGCTATATCCCCGACTGGTGTGGGGCGGCATCTGGGGGTTGTTGTTTCTTCTGCCGATGAGGCCGACGCGCGTCTGGTCCAGAGGTTTTATTTTCAGCCTGGGTCCGACCCTGGTGCAGCTTTTCGTGGTTTTCCCGATGAAAGCCAACATGGGCATGATGGGGGTTGACCTTGGCCTGCTCACCCCCCTGTTCGTGGTGGTATTTAACGCCATATGGGGATGGACCGCCGCGATCTGGCTGCGATGGATAGGAAAATAGCCCAACTGGAGAAGATTGAATGGCATCATCTCCTGCCGGACATCAATGGGGTCACATGTGTCGCCGCTGACAACTAATCGGCTCACCTGTCAAAAAATAAGTTAAATAATGGGGCAGAGGATATCGCCACATCGTCTCATCGCTTTATCTTCTGCCCGCTTTTAACCATCGCTTTTCAGCTCCAATTACCCGGACTTTTTGGGCTTTTTTTTGCCTTTCGGGGCTTTCTGATTCGTCGGCTTCTGCCCGATACAGCCGCAGCCGCAATTTTCCTTTTTACCAGCCATGCTCATCACCTCCTTTCGGTTATTGATTAAGTATTTTAGCAATCACTTAAATTTTTTCTTAAAAAATTTTAGCTAATTATCGCCGGATTCAAGTTCCTTTATCCGATCGCGGACTATTCTAAGCTCATTTTCGATTTCGCGCTCATATTTCATAAGAGATTCCAAACTTGAATCTTCCTGCTGTTTCTCTTTAAAATTACCGGTTCCCTGGCATCCACAGGTACAGATTTCAGCTAATACCTCCCCGCAATTTTCCAGCGCTTCTTCGTCGATTGAATAGGGTATCCAGTAGCCGTTGCGTTCGCTTCTGACAAAACCTGCCTGGCGCAAGATTTTTAAATGCTGAGACACCGCTGCCGGCGTGACGCCCACCAGTTCTGCAATCTTTTTAGCCCCCATGGGACCCTCGGATTTTAGCAGCTCGATTATTTTAACCCGTGTTTCAACAGCCAACGCTTTAAACATTTCAGAAGGTTCTAAATTCATGGCACAGCTTCTCGATATTTTTAAGTATTTTAGTATATACTAAAATAGTTTCTTTTGTAAAGTTTGTCAAGTACTTTTAGCCTTGCGATCTCGTTTTTATCATCGGGTTCGTTTTTTTATTATCAAAGGACCAAGAAAATACTTGACAATTCAAGACGACCGGTCTATTTTTTTATTAAACGTTAACATTTCTGCCGTTAAACCAACGGGGATATGTGCATGCAGTCCAATACCAGAGACAGAATCATTGAAACCGGCGCCGAAATTATTCATCGCAAAGGATTTAACCATACCGGAATCCAGGAAATTCTGAATGCCGCCAGTGTGCCCAAAGGATCTTTTTATAATTATTTCAAAAGCAAAGACGACTTTGGGCTTCAAATTATTGATTATTTTTCGGCCCACTTTAAGCGGATTGCCAAAGAAACGCTGGAAGATACCACGGTTTCACCGCTCAACCGGATATACGGGTTTTTAACCGCATTCATGGAATATTTTGAGTCCCAAAATTATGCAGGCGGCTGCCCCATCGGCAATCTCGCCCAGGAAATGGGGGACTTAAGCCCGGCCTTTCGCAAAAAACTCAGCGAAGCCATCGATATGATGGTCGACGCTTACAGCCGGGTGTTGGCAAGGGCTCAGAGGGACGGTAAGATACTGAAAAGTTTAGATATCAGAGACACAGCCAGTTTTATCGTCGCCGGCTGGCATGGGGCCATCATACAGATGAAGCTGACCCAAAGCCTGGCTCCCCTTAAAAATCACCGCAAATTTATTTTTGATCACATCTTAAAGAAGTGAACCCAAGTGATTCTACAACCAAACAGAACAGCGAATATCTTTTATTAAAATTAGACCGACCGGTCTAATCGTTGGGCGGAAATTCAGGCCCGGATGTTTA
>CBDUUO010000069.1:0-10648 GCA_965370395.1 uncultured bacterium | reverse complement strand
GCAGTTTCTTTATTTTTAATTTCGAGAAGACAGGCGTGTAGATACCACAAAGAAACTTGGTTAAGTTTACCTCGCTAAATTGCTCTCGTGCAGCTCGTATAAAGTCACCTGTAATCTCTTTAAATTCAAAATTGGACAGAGGCTTTAATTCGGTCGTGTTTTGAAGAATCGCTTTTCCGCTTTTACAAAATGAGCAATGCCCGCAGCGTTCTTTTTCAAGATGTTCGCCAAAATATCCGGCCAGTTGTTTGCTGATACAGGCATCGCTTTCAAAAAAGCTTACCATATTGTGTATTCTTTGAATCTCAAGGCTTTCTTTCTTTTTAAACAAAGCATCCATTTTTTCAGCAATAACATCGATATCAAACGCCTGGGTCAGGATGTCGTACACTTCCACTGCCTGCCTGGATTGGAGCTCAATCCAGCCCTTCTCATCAAAGTATTCCAGCGCAGCGAGAACCCGCTGCCGGTCGGTATTATAACTGCTGAGAATTGCCTGGATATCAACAGTTGTCCATATTTTTCGGGTACGACAATGACTCATGACCGCGGAAATAAATTGCTTTCTTTCCCCTTCAAAACTGCTGATAATCTCTGTCGGCTCTGTCTTATGCTTGAAAGAATATTCTTCAAAATAGGTCAACTTGGGTCGAATAATTGCTTCCAGCGCCAGGTAAACCAGCAGCGTTTTCAAGGGCAGAATTCTGATATTCAGGTCGTTTGAAAGCTTTGTTTCTTTTATTTCCCAGACAAAGCCCTTATTTTCTTTTATGGTGCGAAGTAGTTCAAAAATAGAATGTTTCTCCGGCGTATCACCATAAATAAAATTTTCCAAAATATGAATGTTGTCCCGGTTGGCCAGCACTTCGCATAAAGCAGGTTTCCCGTCTCGCCCGGATCTTCCAATTTCCTGGCTGTAGTTTTCAATGGATTTGGGCAAATCATAATGAATGATTCTGCGGATATCCTTCTTGTCGATTCCCATCCCGAAAGCGATGGTTGCCACGATGCAGGAAAGCGCCCCATCCATGAATTTGTTTTGAATCTCTTCCCGCTTTTCCGTTTCCATACCGGCATGATACGGATGCGCATTGATTTTATTGGCGCAAAGGAATTGCGCGACGTCTGCAGCCGTTTTTTGCAGGGTGACATAGACAATGGTTGGAGCTTTGGGTGTTTCGCGGATTCTTTGCAGCAGGCAGTCCTTTTTTTCAGAATTATCCGTCGGCGTTATTTGCAAAAAGAGATTATCCCGATAAAATCCGGTGACAAATACATTTTGTTCAAGAATAATGAATTTGGCGCGCATGTCGTCAATTACCTGCTCTGTGGCGGTTGCGGTCAGCAACAGCGTTTGCGCTATTTTGAATTCTTTTTGGTAATCCGGCAATTTCAGATATTCCGGTCGGAAATTGTGCCCCCATTCGGAGATACAATGCGCTTCGTCCACAACCAACAGGGTGACGTTCATTTTTTCCAGTTGGGCGCGAAATCGTTCATTTTTAAACCGCTCGACCGCAATCATCAGGATTTTCAATTCGCCGTTTTTGGCGCTTTCGATAATCCTGCCATATTCATCTCTTGCAAGGGTTGAATCCAGGCGTGCGGCGGGGATATTGTTGGCCAGCAAAAAATCCAGCTGATCTTTCATCAGAGACAGCAGGGGAGAGACCACCAGCGTCATACCGGGCAGCAACATGGCCGGCAGTTGATAACAAAGGGATTTGCCGGCGCCGGTGGGAAAGATGGCGGCCGCGGATTGATGATCCAGCACTTTGTGGATGACGTCTTTCTGGCCCTGTAAAAATGAATTGAATCCGAAGTATTTTTGTAAGTCTTTCTTCAACATATTATGATCTCCTAAGCTTATTTCTCAGATTCGCAAGTCAGCTATGTTGTTTTCCAGGATCGTCTTCTCGCGCTCTGCCGTGTGCGGTAAAGCTTTTCGGTGAAGCCCCCTTGCTCCAAAAACTGTTTTTCCAGCTGCCGCAATTGTTGATCCAGCAGAAAATTGCTCTGATGAATCAGGCAGATTAGCGCATTGGCGGCAACCTCGGGTGGAGCGCCCTCGATATAGGTCTTATAGGTCATATAGGACCTATTACTCGCGTATGCGAGCTTTCGGATCTTTTGCGCTTGCGGATGGTTTTTCTCCCAGAGCGGCAAATTGCGTTGCCGCAGAAAATCCTGGTAGTCGAGCAACAGCTCTTCCAGGCTGGCACGGGCCACTCCCACCAGTTTCAATTCAAATTTTTTAGATGTGCCGGAGGCCATGCTGCCCTCGGCAATGTTCTGCTTGCCGCTACGGGCGGCCTGCACCATTTGATCATGGGTGCGGGAGCGGCGGCCGATCCAGCGGTCGCAGAATACCACGGTCGCATCATAAACAATTTCTGCCATCTGGTAAGACTTGAGGTTGCGAAATCCGCCGTGAGGATCGATGAAGCCGTCAGGTTGATTCATACTAAAAGCTCCTGTTTCGTGCTGCTTGTAATGGTTTTTGTTTCAAGTGATAGTGCTTCGGCTGAACTACTAATTTCCGGACCAAATGGCCTGGAAAAATAGGGGGACTCCTGTTCATCCACCGCCCATCTGATCTTATCGGCAATGCCTTTTCCGATGCCCTCTACGGATTGCAACTCGCTGCTGCTGGCAGAAATTACGGCCTCAACACTGCCGAAACGATCCAGCAGCCGGCCGGCCCTTTCCGGACCGACTCCCGGCAATCCCTGTAAAATGAAAAGTTGTCTCTTCCGTTTATTTTTCGGCCGATAACCGTGCCGGTGCACGCCGCCCCTGGCCATTGATTCTATCTGGCGGCCGATATAGACAATTAATCGGGCGGTTTCAGAAGGATCTTTTGAACGCAGGACCGGTATGCCCAATATTAAGGAAACTGTAATGAGCGCCCCCTGCATGGCCTCTCGGGTCATTCCTATATCGACTGTGTCACTTACCGTACCCTCCAGGGTCAACACGCCCGCAAAAGTGGAATTTGCCAGGCGAATCATTTGTTTAAAAAGCCTGCCGTCAACAATTGATATGGCAAAATCTTTTAAAGTCTTTCTTTCGACAATCACCCGGCTGCCAATCTGATAATCGCCAATGGAAAGCCGCCGAATGCATACTTCAACATTTTCAATACCCATAAGCGACTTTATAACCTCGCTTTTATGCTCGCGGTCGTCGGCAGTTATATTGATAGGCGCGTTGTTTTTCAACATACCCGTTTTTTGATTTTTGTCTATGCCTCGGCAAATTTATATTTTATCCTGCTTTTTCGTTATAAAAACTAGAGCATCGTAATAATTATTAAATGCAGGATACTGTATATTGCATTTTATTTTTTAGTTTGTCAACAAATATTTTTGCAATTTTAAATATATTGCATAATATTTTGAAAATAAATTAAAATTGTATTGCAGTTACATGTATACTGTGATAATAAAAATTTATCATGAAGCTCAAAATGATAGCAAAAATCCAAAGCGGTTTTATCAGCCGCGGGAAAATCTACCCCCGTGACGACGGCACCTGTTTTTTATTGAAGGCAAAAGATGTCGATGCGGATCGCCTTTGCTATCGAACCGACGCTTTGGTTCGTTTCATGCCAAGGTTGTCCGGTAAAGACTGGTTTTTAAAACCCGGCGACATCCTGTTCATGGCCCGGGGGGCCAGGAATTTTTCGGTATTAATAGGAGAGTTGCCTGATCGCGTGCTGGCCGCGGCCTGTTTTTTTGTTGTGCGGATTTCCAATTCTGAAATTCTACCGGAATATCTGTGCTGGTACCTCAACCAGTCACCCGTCGAGGAATATCTCAAGCGTTTCAGCGGGCGGGGGGTTCACATGCCGGTGGTCAGGCGGGCGGTTCTGGAAAGCATTAATATTCCGCTCCCGCCGATGAAAACCCAAAAACAGGTTTCAGAAATCAACAAACTTTTGCAAAAGGAGCAACGTTTATATAAAAAACTGGCCGAAAAACGGAAAAACCTGATGACGGGAATATGCCTGAAAGCAACCTTAGAAAGCGATTAAACGAAGGTGGAAACATGAATGAGCAACAAAGAAAAACGGAGATTTTCAATGTGGTCTGGCGGGCCTGCGACACTTTTCGCGGTGTCATCGATCCGGCGATGTATAAAGATTATATCCTGACCATGCTGTTCGTGAAATATCTCAGCGATATCAGAAAATACAAATTGGCCGAGTTTGAGAGAAAATACAATGGAGACCAGGTGCGAATCGAACGGGCCATGGCGCGCGAGCGCTTTATCGTCAGCGAAGAAGCATCCTTTGATTATCTTTATGCACACAGAAACGACAGCGATATCGGGCAGACGATCAACACGGTGCTTGAAAGCATTGAAGATGCCAACAAGGCCAAGCTGCATAATGTCTTTCGCAACATCGATTTCAACAGCGAAGCCAACCTGGGCCAGACCCACCAGCGCAACTACCGCCTCAAGAATCTGCTGGAAGATTTTGCGGCACTGGATCTGAAGCCTGACAACAATGGCGATATGGACATTATCGGAGATGTTTATGAGTACCTGATCGAAAAATTTGCGGCCAGTGCCGGTAAAAAAGCCGGTGAGTTTTATACCCCGGCGGAGGTTTCCGAAACCCTGGCCCGGCTCGTGGCCCCGCAAAAGGGATATCGCATCTGCGATCCCGCCTGCGGCTCCGGGTCGCTTTTAATCCGGGCCGGCAAGCAGGTCGGCTCGAATGATTTTGCCCTTTACGGCCAGGAAATGAACGGCAGCACCTGGGCTCTGTGCAAGATGAACATGTTCCTGCACGAGGTGGACTCCGCTCATATTCAATGGGAAGACACTATCCGGCATCCTCAGTTTGTCGAAGACGATGCCCTGATGAAATTCGATATCGTGATCGCCAATCCTCCCTTTTCACTGGACAAGTGGGGCCAGGAAATAGCCGCCGAAGATCGTTATGCCCGTTTCCAGCGCGGCATTCCGCCCAAGAGCAAAGGCGATTGGGCCTTTATCAGCCACATGTTGGCCACCGCCGTGGAGGGCACCGGACGCGTCGGGGTGGTGGTGCCCCATGGGGTGTTGTTTCGCGGTGGCCAGGAAGGCAAAATTCGTGAAGCGATGATCCGGGAAAATCTCCTGGACGCCGTTATCGGGCTTCCGGCCAACCTGTTTTACGGCACCGGCATTCCGGCCGCTCTGATGATCTTCGACAAATCCCGCAAGCCCGGCCGCGAGGTTCTTTTCATCGATGCCGGCCGCGAATTCGAACAGAGTACCAACCAGAACAGACTGCGTCCGCAGGACATCGAAAAGATCGTGACGATCTTTCGTAAAAGACAGGAGGTCGATAAGTACGCCTATCCGGCTTCTTTTGCGGAAATCGAAGAAAACGAATTCAACCTGAATATTCCGCGCTATGTGGACACCTTCGAACCGGAGCCGGAAATCGATATTGCCGCCACCCAAAAAGAAATCGAGCAGATCGAAGCCGAACTGGTGGAGACGCAGGTAATAATGAATGAATATCTAAAGGAATTAGGTTTTTAATTAGAGAAAGATTTCTCAATGAGTAAGAAATATAGCCCCCAAATGGTTGGCACCAAAACCCTTATTGACGATATTCGACGCATGATCGATGAGGCCCGAACTACTGTTGCCGCAACCGTAAATACTGGATTAACTCTGCTCCGCTGGCATATTGGGAAAAGAATAAATGAAGAGGTTCTTGATGGCGGCCGAGCGAAATACGGAAAACAGATACTTGCGACGTTGTCGCAAATATTATCCAGCGAATACGGTAAGGGCTTTAACTATTCAGCGTTGACTCGAATGATACGAAAATATGCTATGGAATAAAAAAACCGCTGATTTGCCATGCGGGCTCAGCGGAGGCCTTGTGAGATTCTGCTGCCACTGGCAGAGAACACCCTATATAATAAAGGGAATTATATTTCTGTCAAGACAAAATCAAACGGTTATGTCATTGGGGTAATGGAATAAATCATGAGCACTAACCTACCGGAAAAACGTTCCGAAATTCTGATTTATCAGACCGAAGACGGCCGAACCCGTGTCGATGTGCGCCTGGAAGCCGAAACCGTCTGGTTGACCCAGGCTGCCATGGCGGAGCTTTACCAAATAACCCCTCAAAATGGTACCCTTCATATCAGGAACATTTACAAAGAGGGTGAATTGCAGACGCAGGCAACTTGTAAGGAATACTTACAAGTTCGTCAAGAAGGCTCTCGCCAGATACGAAGACAACTCAAGCATTATAACCTCGACGTGATCATTGCCGTCGGCTACCGAGTCCGTTCCCATCGCGGCACCCAATTCCGCATCTGGGCCACCCAGCGTCTGCGCGAGTATATTGTCAAAGGGTTTACTTTAGATGACGAGCGGCTGAAACAGGCGGGTGGCGGGAATTATTTTGATGAGCTGCTCGCCCGCATCCGTGACATCCGTGCCTCGGAAAAGGTTTTCTGGCGCAAGGTCCTGGATATTTATGCCACCAGCATCGACTACGATCCAGTTACCGCTCTGTCGCGCGAGTTTTTTGCCGTGGTGCAGAACAAGATGCACTGGGCGGCCCACGGACACACGGCAGCGGAAATTGTTGCCGACAGAGCGGACGCAAACCAGCCGAATATGGGCCTGACTTCTTGGACCGGGGCCAAGCCATCCAGGGAGGACACCGAGATTGCCAAAAACGATCTGAACCATAAAGAGTTGGACACGCTAAACCGGATCATAACCATGTATCTGGACTTTGCCGAACTGCAGGCCCTCAACCGCAAACCCATGTATATGCGCGACTGGATCGCCAAGTTGGACGATTTTTTAAAAGTCAGCGATCGGGATGTCCTGACCCACGCCGGGAGGGTCAGCCATGATGAGGCGATTCAAAAGGCCCATGCTGAATATGCAAAATATTATAAACAACTGCTTGAAGTCCCGTCCTTGGTGGAGAGGCATTTTATCGAAGTCATCAAGGAAGTTAAAAAGATAGAAAAAAAGAAACCACGAAATACACGAAACACACAAAATAAAAAAAGCTAAATATATTTCAAGTTTTAAGGTGGTTCGTGGTTAAAATAGGAGCACTTTATGGAAAAACAAACCGCATTTGGCGCACCCGAGCACGAACTGCCCAGTTATCTGGAAAAGGTCCAGTCGCAGCTTCCGGCCCTGCATCTGTTACTGCAAATGGGCTGGCAGTATCTGCCACCAGAGCAAACCGTCAAACTGCGCAACAGCCGGCTGGGGTCCGTTGTTTTGGAGCCGATCCTGATCGAGCACATCCGCGCACATTGCCGTTACCAGTTCAAGGGCGCCGTCCATCCCTTTACTGAAAATGCTATCCAGAATGCGGTTCAGGCCATCAAAAGTTTCCGGACCACCGGCGCGCTGCACCAAAATGAGCAGATTTATGACCTGCTATGCCTGGGCACCAGTGTGCCCCAAACCGTTGAGGGCGATACCAAGAGTTTCGCCATCGACTATATCGACTGGAAAAACCCGGCAAACAACACCTATCATTGCACGGCGGAGTTCAAGGTCGAGCGGGTCGGATATGACAAGCATTACATTCCGGATATTGTCCTGTTCGTAAACGGCATCCCGCTGGTGGTGATCGAATGCAAACGCTCCGCCTACACCCAGGTCAAAAAGAAACCGATCGATCTTGCCATCGACCAGCTATCCGATTATCAGGCCCGAGACGGCATTCCCCAGCTTTTCTTATACAGCCAGCTTCTGTTGGCCCTGGCGCGTGACAAGGCCCGCTACGGCACCACCGGCACCCTGCGGCAGTTCTGGGCCGCCTGGCAGGAGGACCGCCTTGAGGATCCCATCCGAACGCTGCTGGAAACGCCCCTGAGTCAAAAGGATACGGATCTACTGCTGTCCGGACCGTTTGCAGATGTCAAAAACGATTACCGCAAAATCCTCGACCAGGGACGCGAAATTTACGAACAGGACCGTGCCCTCTATGCCCTGTGCCGGCCCGAGCGTCTGCTGGAGCTGGCCTATAAATTTATTTTGTTTGACAACGGCACCAAAAAGATCGCCCGCTATCAGCAGTATTTTACGGTTCATGATATCATCCGGCGGGTTTTAAGCGAGCCTTCAACCGGACCACGACCGGGTGGGGTGGTCTGGCACACCCAGGGCAGCGGCAAATCCCTGACCATGGTGATGCTGGCCAAATCACTGGCCCTGCATCCGGATATCGCCAACCCCAAAATTGTTCTGGTGACCGATCGCATTGATCTGGACGATCAGATCTGCGGTACTTTTCGCGCCTGCAGCCTGGAGCCGGAACAGGCCAATACCGGCAAGCATCTGGTTGAACTGCTGCAGGATCATCGCACTCATATCGTCACCACCCTCATTCACAAGTTCGTGGTGGCCGCGTCCAACAAAAGCCTGCAGTCCGACCGCAACACCTTCGTCCTGGTGGATGAGGGACACCGCAGCCAATACAGCGAGCAGCACGCCCGTATGCGACTGGCCTTGAAGGGTGCCTGTTTTATCGCCTTTACCGGCACACCCCTGGCCAAATCGGCCAAAAAAAACACCTTTGCCCAATTCGGCGACCTTTTTCAGCCTGCTTACACCATCGCGCGGGCCGTGAAGGATAGGGCTGTGGTGCCGCTTTTGTATGAGGCCCGCCATGTACCGCAGGAAGTTGACAAAAAAGCTATCGACGGCTGGTTCGAAAAAATAACCCTGGCGTTGACCAAAGGGCAGCAGGCGGATCTTAAAAGAAAGTTTTCCACCGAGCGTCAACTTAATAAAGCGATTCAAAAAGTGCGCATGATTGCCTGGGATGTCGGTCTTCATTACAGCGTTTTTTATCAGCATACCGGCTTAAAAGGCCAACTGGTGACGCCCGACAAGCAGACCGCCCTGGCCTACAAAAAGTTTATGGACGGCTTTCAAATGGTATCCACGGAGGTGCTGATTTCCGCGCCGTCCCAGCCGGAAGGCGAAAACCCTAGTGCCGGGCCGTCGCAAACCGAGAAGGATTTCTGGCAGGCGGTGATGGATCGCTACGGGTCTGAACAAAAATACAACCAACAGCTGATCAATGCCTTCAAACACGGTGAAACGCCGGAAATCATCATCGTGGTCGATAAGCTTTTCACCGGTTTCGATGCGCCGCGCAACACCGTTTTGTATCTGGCCCGCAAGCTGAAAGAACAGACCCTGCTGCAGGCCATCGCCCGTGTCAATCGCCTGCACGAGGGCAAGGAAAGCGGTCTGATCCTCGATTACAGCGGTGTGACCGAAAGCCTGGATGAAGCCATCGATTTCTACAGTCAACTGGCGGATTACGACCGCATGGATCTTGAGGAAACCGTTACCTATATCGCGGACCAGGCCGCCAAACTGCCGCAGATGCACTCGAACCTATGGGAGCTTTTCACCAAAGTGAAGGGATCCAAAGATCCTGAAGCCTATGAAATCCATCTGCGGGATGCCGACCTGCGAAACCGGTTTTACGAACGCTTCAGCCTGTTTGCGCGCACTCTGGCGCTGGCATTGTCATCAAGTAATTTTCTGGAAGCCACCGCGCGTGAAACCATCGAGCGCTACAAAAAGGATCTCAAATTTTTCCAGAATCTCAGGGCGGCGGTTACCTTCCGCTACCAGGAAGCCATCGATTTTTCCGAATATGAGCCCAGAATCAAAAAGCTGATCGATACACACGTGGGTGCCGGTGAAGTCGAACAGCTCTGTGAACCCATCAACCTTTTAAATGAAGGTGAACGCCGGCAGGTTATCAAGGAAAACGGGAAAAGTCCCGGCGCCAAAGCCGATATGATTGCTTCCGCCACCCGCCATGTCATCGAACAGGAAATGGCCAAAGATCCCACATTCTACAAAAAGTTTTCCAGGCCCCTTGAAGAAGTGATCGAGGCCTATCACGAGGGCCGGTTGCGAGCCCTGGAAGCGCTGGAAAAAATCAAAGACATCTCCACAAAAGTCGTCACCCACACCGATGACGATATCCCGGCCGAACTTGTGGGAAAAGATATGGCGAGGCGCTACTTCGGGCAGGTGCGTGAACGGATCGCAGCATACGGCAGATATAACAAAAAGACCGGGGCGGAAATTGCCATTGAAATCGTTGACCGTATCGCCCGGCATAAGATTCGCGACTGGCGCACCAATCCCGACGCCGTCAACAGAATGCGGGGGGAAATTGATGATATTCTGTTCGAAATTGAGGATAAGCGCGGTCTGAACCTCTCACTGGATGACCACGATGCCATTATAGACCGCTGTATAGAGGTGGCGATCGCCAATGAGGATTGATGGCGCCATGAATGTGATTGATTTCGGTTCCCGCAGGATCACTTACAACCTTCATCGCGAAGACCGCAAAAGGCTGCGCATCATTGTTGCGCCGGAACTGACCTTTTATTCTCTTTTGACACGCTGCCAGCCGGATTGGCGCAACCGAAAGGAAATATTGGATAATGTAGTAATATGATGATTAACCGATAAAAAAATCCGGTGTGTCGGTCTGCCGTGGTCACCGCAGATTGTGCGGCATACTCGCTATTCGGCCGGGGTCTTAGAAGTCCTGCCTTTTTTACTTTTTTTGTAAAACCGGCTGGCCTTGGCGCGGTTGCCGCAGTCGCGC
>CBDUUO010000068.1:0-10710 GCA_965370395.1 uncultured bacterium | reverse complement strand
GACAGGCCCAGGCCGTCAACCATAATGAACCGGTAGATGTCAAAAACCCTGTCTTTAATATCTTCTTTCGTATCGGGAGGGGTTTGGGCGATCATAATACCGCTTTTGAGGATGCAGGCCTGAATATCTTTGGATGGATTGAAGGTGGTGCCGAGCTGTCCACCGGATTGAATTGGAAAACGTTTCTTCTTTAAAAATTTCCCCAGTTTATTCAGATCAATATTTATTCTTTGGTTGGGAGATAGGACAAAGTTCCTGCGTCCGTCTCTGGCGCAGGTTTCTTCAAAAAGGCGGTCTGCTATTTCCTCCGGCAAGCCGTCAGGCTTCACCCCGCACACCCTGCAGCTATCCACGGATTGCATTTCCAGGATGTTGAATTCAAATTCTCTGAGATCAATATAGAGCAACTTGTTAAAAAGTTTGGGTTCCTGACCGATGATTAATCTCACCGCCTCCGAAACCTGCACCGACGAAACCATGCCGATTACCGACGGATGCACGCCGACCACCCCGCAGACCGGTAGGTCCTCATCCTTGAGTCCGGGCATGAAGCACTCCAGGCAAAATGTTTGACCGGGCATCAGGGTGGATACATTTCCAAAAGCTTCAATGGCGGCCCCAAAAACATAGGGAATTTTAAGTTTGTTGCAGGTGCGGTTTACCAAATAACGGGGCTCCGGACGATCCAGCCCGTCAATCACCACGTCCATCCCGCCAATCAATTCCTCGGCGTTGATCGAATTCAGGGACTCGGGAATCGCTTCTATCTTCACATCGGGGTTGAGCTTGTTTAATTTTTGTTGTGCAATCTCTACCTTCGGCAAACCGACGCAACCGGCATCATAAAGATGCTGGCGGTGAAGATCCGAGCGGGAAACAATATCCCGGTCCACAATGCGCAAATACCCGATGCCCATGCCGACAAGCTGGGTGGCAGTCGGTGAACCCAGGCCTCCCACGCCAATCAGGCATGCTTTGGCATTGCGGAGTTTGAGCTGTCCGTCATATCCGATGTCGGCCAGCACAATCTGCCGCGAATAAGTTTCCAGCTCTTTATTTGTGAGTTCCTTCGGCATGTTTACTTTGAGATAATCCGGCGAATCGTCGAATATTCTAAAAAGATTTGTTATCCAACTATACTACGCAAATAAAATGGAATTTCAATCTTAAAATTAATGTAATTATGGAATTGACCGGGAAGTTTAAACCTGTGGCAACATTGCAGGCGTTTAGAAATAGATTAAAGTATTACTTTAGAATTATATACTAAGTCATTGAAATTGAAATATATTTATTAAATTCAGGACATATCAGGCAAACCCGTTTTCCACCGATCTATTTTCGTTCTATTTGAACATCGATGTTTGTCCCATTTGACGTCACATCAAACACCGGCGAAAGCTTACTTAATGCTTTTAACCTTTTTAGATTACCTTCTTCTGTTTTGACTTTGAATTTTACACGGATATTCTCGTAACCTCGCCTGACGTCGTCCGACAACCCCAGAAAACCACGCATATCAAGGTCACCTTCCAGTTCAGACTCCAGTTCTTCTATTTCGATGCCCCGAAGGGCTGCATGGTATACGAGGGTCGTCGTCAGGCAGGCCGACAGGGCGTTCAGCAGATGCTCGACCGGATTTGGGCCAAGGTCTGTTCCTGCGATAATAGGGGGTTCGTCTGCGTCCAACTCCAAAGTGTTAAGATGAGAAATTTCCTGCTTGGCAGCGTAAAAATCGCCGACAATCGAATGGTTATGGCCACCGTTTGCCCATTTGTTTTTAAGGCGAAACTTGCATTTCGCAAGCTCGGGGTCTTCCTTCATATTGTTGACCACGTTTTCCATTGTCGTGATATTGACACCATTTAATATTTTATCTTCAGACATGGCTGTGCCTCCTTTTTTAAACAAGTGCAGAACCTATTGGAGAGAGGGTATGTATAAAATTGCCAAAGTCAAGAAAGAGGTTTCACATGTTGATGATGATTTTGCTGAGTGGAATATTAAAAGAACGAATGCCCGATCCGGTGTTTTTACCTTTATCTATCGTCTCAAAAAGATCGTAGACATACCATGGGTCGGCATCACCTTTCGGGTAGCGCACCATAGGGTGAGCGGATAGTGCCGGAACTTTTGGAAGCAGGTCCTTTGCGAAAACCCTTTGAAAATAACCTGTCACACCGGTGGTATTGAGCATGAACAGGATGTTATTACTCAGGCACCATTCGATTAGTTCCGGAACACCTTTATAGGTGGTGAAGGATCTATTGGTATATGCATTTTTATGAAGGGGCTTGATTTTTTTGACTTTAACGGGGAAATATATGATGTTATTTAAAAATTTAATTTCAAAAGGTATAAATCTTGAACAGAAGTGATGATTACAAAAAATTAGCTGACAACTATTTTGATTTTCTGGCCGAGCACTTTCCGGTGATGTGCGCCAGCGATGAATTTGACTTTCTCCCCAGAGCGGAAAATGCCGGCAAACACTATGACAAACTGGATAAATTCGAATCTAATGTGATTGAGCAATCCATCGATAAACTAAAAGATTTTCAAAAACGCTTTGCAGCGGCCAACGATGAAGAAGGCGATCTCGATAGTTTCATCGATCTCAAATTACTGCAGGCCAATGCAGCCGGCATTTTAATCGAGCTGGATACCAAACGTTCCTGGCAGTACAATCCATTGTTGTATTTAAAAATTGCCTTTATCGGTCTGGACCATGCGCTAATAAAACCGGCTGCAGATTCCAAGGAGGTCCAGGACCGGGCCCTGGCGCGCCTGTCCGCTATTCCCGGGTTGCTGAAGCAGGGGATGAATAATATCCGCTGCGTGCCGGAAACCTATTATCAGGCCTCATTGCTGATGGCGGAAGATTGCAAACAATACCTGAATCAAATCGACAGGGCGCTGTCAAAGTTATTTCCAGATCATCATAATGTGGCTTTCAAAGCCTTGAGAAATGCCGAGGCTTCCCTTGAGAATTTGAATCAATTTTTAAAATCCAAATCCCCTGAGCCCGATCGACGATTCGCGGTTTCCACTCTAGAGACATCCTTAAAAGACCATTTTTTATCGGGACATACACCTGAAGAAATATTTGCGATTGCCAGGGAAGAATGGCAGCAGGTTTTAGGACAGCTTGAAAACATGCAATCACAAATAGACGCGAATAAAACCTGGGAGCAGCTGTATCATGCCTACACGCCTTCTAAAACAGCGGAGACGGAAATCATTGTCCTTTATGGAGATGAGATTAATCGTTTGCGGACATTTTTCAGCCAAAACGGTTTTGCTGAGGAATTTTTGAGCGCCCCCATTGAGATTGACTACACGCCAACCTACCTGAAATCCATACGAAGCTCGGCTTCCTTTGCAGCCGCATTCACCCGGGATCCCCGCGAAAAGAGCTATTTTTATATTTCTACTCATTTCCCACGGCACAACTGCAAAGAAACCGACAATCATCTTCAAAGACGTTTGAATCGTGAATATAAAATGCTTACCGCTCATGAGACGATACCCGGGCACCATTTCCTGGACGCCTTGCGGCGCAACCTGAAGAATCCGGTTCGCCGACAGATCGAGTCACCCCTTTTTTACGAGGGCTGGGCTTCTTATGCAGAGTCTATGTTGATCGAATATGGTTATATAGACGATCCGTTAGAACGACTCGTTAGCGCTAAGCGAAATCTGTGGCGATCAGCTAGATGTCAAATCGATGTGGGACTCACGATTGGAAAGCTTTCAGAAAATACAGCAGTTGATTTATTAAAAACATGCGGATTTGCAGCGGCGGAAGCATCAAGACAACTGGACCGCTTTCGCCTAAATCCCGGTTATCAGTTATGCTATTGTTACGGCAGTCATGAATTTAAACAATTGAATAAAAAATACAGCCATTTTTTCGAAGGCAATGATTTCTATCGGTTTCTTTTGGAAGGCGGGGAGCTACCCTTTCATTTGATTGAGATGCGGTTTGAAAACCTTCAGGAGAATTGCAATGTTGCGTTTAGACATTTTTAATGGAAGGTCGCCCAAGCGTCTCACAGTAGATTTTTTCTGTATCATCCTGTGCATCACCATACTTTTTGTCACAGGTGGCTGCACCACCAATCGCCGGGTTATAGAGAATCCGGATCTGGATGACTGGGACGGCAAGCGCATGCGGTACAAAAATTTATTTCCGCCCGAGTACGGTTACCTGGAAGAGACCGAGTATGACCGCATCGATTTTCGCAAACCTCATGAGAAGGGTGTCAAGGAATATTCACTTCTCACTGACCCAAGAGGAGATATCGATCGAACCAAAGGTTATGACCCGGCGGCGTATACGGTTATTCCTGATTTTGATATCATTCGAAATCCCGCCAACGAGGTTCAGATCACCTGGATCCGACATGCGTCTTTTCTGGTTCAGCTCGGCGGGAAATATCAGATCCTCATTGATCCTGTCATTGAGGAACTGGACGGACTGGTCGGCAAACTGGGGAAATATAGCGAAATCGGGACTCTGTATGCAGAACCGCCGCTTGCCACTGAAGCGCTTCCATTTGTCGGAGAATCTGAAAGCCCCGGGGAAAACCCAACGGTTATCGTTGCTATTTCCCACGATCATCACGATCATTTGAACTTTAATACACTTAAAAAACTGCCTGAAAATACCCGTTATTATGTCCCGCATGGTCTGGAAAACGAATTTCCTTCACGCTATTCCAATGTCATTGGTATGGATTGGTATACTCAAGATACGATCGGCGACCTCACCATCCATTTTTTGCCTGCCAATCATCGCTCGGGACGATCCATGTATGAGATGAATCAAACCCTGTGGGGTGGCTGGCTTTTTGAATGGAATGACTATCGCATTTATTTTGCCGGAGACACCGGCTACAGTGCCGTATTCAAAGATATTAAAAACCGGATGGGCGAGATCGATATCTGCCTGATGCCGACCACTGCCTGGTTTCAACGCCACTGGCATTTCGCGCCAGAAGATGCCGTCCGGGCTACCGAGGATTTAGAATGTAAAGTCCTTATCCCCTGGGGCTGGGGGACCTGGATCATGAGTTTTGAGCACATTTTAGAACCGCCCCGCCGCCTGCAATATGCCTGGGACCGGATGCAGCCTGAAAATATGGAACTCCGGATTCTCAAAATGGGGGAAACCTATACGGCCGGGTTGCTCGGACAAGATCAATGTGTCGATTGTGAGTAGGATTAATGATTTACGATTTTTTCCAGAATAATAGATGGTCCCAGAAATGAGTATGGTCAGGATAAAAGTAACGATATTAATTTTGATGAATATGGCGTTTATCTCCGGATGCAGCTTAGCCATGATTGTTATTTCTGCATATAGTGATGATGAATTAACTTCTCTTGAAATGACGGTCGAATCAAATCCCTGCGGGGCGGATGTTTACCTGAATGGAAAGAAATTAGGATCAGCCCCGATAACGGTTAAGATCGAAGAGTTGTCTAAGGAGCATACAATTGTATTAATAAAAAGCGGATACCGCACAAAAATTGAAAGGGTTCTTATCTCTCCTGGCCGTCAGTTAGACGAAAAATATTTATCCGTAACCCATTCCGACGGAACATCGTCTCAGGTTGAAAATAATACCTTGAATGTCGTCCTGGAAAAAGAAGATATTATCCCTTGATCGATACTCATTATTCCGGAATTAATACCAGATCCATTTTCCCTTTTTTTGAACCGCCTTCCGGATAATGCTGGGTGATCAAAGTTTTGAAACCATCTGCGGTTATGCGCATATGAATATGTGGCGGCCGTCTTAAATAAGAAGGTGGGACGTGGCTTTCAAATCGGTATTCGCCCGATTCATCTGGTATTGCCGTCGCCCGGTAATCATCTTTGTAATCACTGTCGGGGCCTGCCATCCATAATTCAATACGTGCCTGCGGGATTGGCGAGCAGTCCTTGGAGGACATGACCCTGCCGCTCAGTTCATACCCTTTGCCCACGCTGTTGCGCAAGGGTGCCTTTGGTTTATAAAAAGGGCCCAGTGCATCCGGGGGTGTGGGAGTGCAGCCGATACTGTATTTTTTTAATTGTGCAACCATATATGAATTCTCCGCTAAAATTGATTTTGAAAGTAACATTGGAGAAAGTAAGATTATAGAAAACAGGGAAATCAATAGAAATTTACTTTTTACCGACTTAAATTTTCTTGAAGTTTTAAACTCAAAATTCATTTTTAAACTCATGGGAAATTATATCTGAATGTATGCAATTATCTGCTCTCTTAAATATAAGTCTTTTATATTACAGTTCAAATATGAAGTGATTCGATTATATCAGGTCAGGGGGGATTAATGGTTGGGATGCATTAATTGATTTCCGCCTGGTATTCTTCCAGCGGGAGAGACATCGGAGAATTATCTAAGACAGGACGCCTTACATCCGGTATTGCGCCGTATAAATACCGGATTTCGGCCTTATCGTCCAATGGACGCTCGAGGCGTATCCGGATTGTTTGGAAATCATGACGATATACTTTCGTGATGGGAACGGGAGCACCCTTGGCGAGTACTTCCCATCCGGTAATCCCTGAAGCAGGGGTGAAATCACTGCCACCATTGTGTTGAATTCTGATCTCGATGGTTCGGTTGTCGATTCGATTTACATCGATCACTTTTGGCCCTCGATGATATGTCTCTTCACCTAAGACGTGTAAGATCGATTGGGCGACTCTGTGTCCCAGTGTAATATATGCTTTTGGCGTGAGATGCTGCCTGCCATGATTTTTTAGATCAAGCGTTGTGGCTGCCAGATAATTGTTTGTAACGTTTTCGGCAACGTGTTTTTGGGCGTTGCGGATGGCCTGGTGGGGTTTGTCTTTACCGCCGGGTCGCTTGATCATCATAACGACAAGAAATGGGAGGTCTTCAAAATCAGAACCATTCGTGATGTCCATTCGCACTTGATTGGTGATAAAACGTTCAAGAGAGGCGGCATACTCCTGCTCGGTTACCGTGCCCCGTGCAGCGTCTGCTTCGCCCTGTATCCAGATTACAAATTCTGCTGCCCCTCCTGTATCTGATACTCCCGAAATAAAACGATTATATATCGACCCCGGCGCTGTGTCTTCCCAGTAACCCGTGCCCCAATCGGCTTCTTTTCTCAGTCCCGAGCCATTGTTAGAATAGTCCAGCAGTCCGATCGGGATGCCCAGCCGGTCTATTATTCTGTTGCCAAACGCGATGGCTGCATTTCCCTGCTTACCAAGCGCTGACCAACCGTTATCCGTAAATTTTCGCAGGAGGGAATGTGCCTCTAAATCGGTACCGGTGTAAAACCATTCTTTCATATTCGATTGCCCCAGGCAGGCAACAAGCATTCCCACTCCCCATTTATGTTGACCGTTGATGAAGACCGTGTGATCGTTATGACTGCGGACCTGGATGTTATACCAACCCCCCTGTGGTACATCTGCAAGTTTGCCGACAAAAATTCCATTTCGCGGTGCAGAATCGATAACCGTCCAAGGTACGATTTCTTCAATGGTGTTGTTCCTGACGACCCGAGTTTCTATGGCTTCCATTTGCCCTCTGTAAGTCCCGGAGACGACGATATCCGCGCTTTGTCCTTTGCGTTGAAAAATACGTCCATCTTCAAAATCGGTTACCGCTAGGAAAGGTGATGTTGAGGCCGGCACTGCGGCAATTTTGTGAGTGATTTCAGATTTAGGTGTCTTCCCCTTCATGTTATCCGCCATCGCGTTGGGATTTCCAGCTTCGGTTTGCTTTACGGAAATGGGGATCTTGGATTCTTCTGGTTTGACAAGTAAAATTTTTTTATGCCCTGCTTCGACGCCGCCTGGAATTTCGGGAAATTCGAGTATCTCAGCGGATTGCAAAATAAGCACCCCGGCCTTATTGCCTGGATGAATGTTCAGAGATATCAACTCTTGAAAGGGAAGTGGTAAATACAGCGCTGTGATTCCAGGCTTGAGAGATTTGAGTTTAACAAGGGCAGGGGCGGTCATGTACTCGACTGTCATGATGTCGGAGTGAGGTGCTTCAACGGTTAGCTTCAACACTCTGAAGATACGATGATCTGATGCCGGAATGGCCGGGAGTTTAAAAGTGGATTGATAGCCGACTGATTTTATCTCTAAGTATTCAGCGCTTTTGTCGAGGGACACGTTTGAGCCCGGTACAGACATCTTAAGATCGAGCAGATAACTGACGGGGATCAAGGCCTCGGCTTCAAACGTTGAAAAAATGTTGTCAATTTCAAGGCGTATCGTTCCCAGTTCGGATTCGGCCCTTTCAATCAAAATGAGATCACTGGCGTGCAAATCTTCTCCATACTGCCTTGATGGAACACTGTCTGCGCGGATTACCTCAAGCTGACTGAATATTTGTGCCAGGTATGGGATTAGATTTTTAATAAAATCATCGCCATAGACGATTGCGGAAGAAAAGTCAGACTGCCCCGAAGACGCTAGATGCATGACCGGAACATCATCAACCGCGGTCATAAAACCCATCAATCGTCTATCAAGATCGCCAGCGCCGGTTGCAGCACTGCGCTTGTAATCAAATACCCGTTTCTGTCTGTGGTCCTGAATGATCTGCGCCTGGATCGCCTCAGCTGCAACCATGGCACCCAGACCATTCCAATAGGTACTGGTCTTATTGTAGAGCAACGCATGGCTTTTTTTGGCATTTTGCAGCAGTTGTTCAAGGCTCACAAAGCTCTTAAGGGGGTGGGATCCAATGGTTTCGAGAAGCAGATCGTATTGGCTGCGATTACACGTTGTGCTTTGAGGTACAAACCCCACATATTCAGGATAAATCGTTGATTTGCTCGGGGCGACAATAAAAACGAATCGGCGACCCGAGGCTTCAATAATTCGTTCAATGGCATGCAGCTCCAAAACCAGCCGATAGATATCTGCTGATCCACCGCAGGCTTCTTTTCTGTAATCCTTGATGGATTGTCGGCTATAGAGCCATCCGTTGTTGCCGACATGGACGCCCTTGGCATCAGTCATGTGGAATAGACGGTAGTCCAACCATCTTTTGGCAAAAATGAGCGGACTTCGCAGCGAAAGACTGTCGTTAAAATACTGGTCCAAAGACAGATAGTACTCGTTGTCGAGTAGTGCCTGTCCATCCAACCTGGGCGGTTTTAGGCCGATGCGTTCCACATTGATACCTAATTCCAGGTCGATTAGCCATACCATGGCCGGTGATAACAAAATTAAGACAAATATAAATGAAAGAATTTTTCTCATTGCGTATTTAAAACCGATAGTAAATAAAAGGACTGCTCGCGCCGCCGACAATAAGTGCTGCACAATATGGGAGCAGCACTAGGATCATTAAAGCGCCCGCAAGCACCGGGATCGGATCTTTTTTGTTAATTAAAAACTTTATAATTGAAAAATCAGCGGGCAAAAAGAAGACCGGCAACGCGGTCAACAGGAATAAAACGTTCCGGTAGTTCAACGCCCGACTTAATTCGTAAGAAAGTGGCCAATCTGTGAGTGTGAACATCGCTCCCAGGAATCTGATCGCCTGGGAAATGTCTTCTGAACGGAAAAGCACCCAGCCTACGATAACGATCAACATCGTTATTAAACGGCGTATAATATTGTATTTTTCCTGGGATAGATCACGCATACCGGTGATGCGTTCGATGATCAGGAAAACACCGTGGTAAATTCCCCAGAACAGAAATGTCCAGTTTGCGCCGTGCCAGAGGCCGCACAGGACACAAACGACCGCCATATTCAAACAGGTTCTCGTTGTTCCCCGACGGTTGCCGCCAAGGGGAATATACAGATAATCCCTGAACCAGCGGCTTAATGTGATGTGCCAGCGTCGCCAAAAATCGGTGATGCCGACGGCAGAATAGGGACGGTTGAAATTTTCGGGAAATGTAAAACCAAACAGCATGCCCAGGCCAATGGCCATATCAGAATATGCGGAGAAATCGAAATAAATCTGAAGCGTATAGGTAATCGCACCGAGCCAGGCGACTTTTGTATCCAGTAATTCCAAGTTGAGGCCAAAAATAACGTTTGTGATCTGACCGCAGGAATTGGCGATTATCACTTTTTTTGCCAGACCCCAGCAAAAGCGCATAATTCCATTGTGGAAATTATCCCACGATTCCCTGCGCTCCTTAAGCTGGCTTCTGATAAAGCTGTAGCGGACAATCGGTCCGGCGATTAATTGCGAAAACATGGCGATGTAAAGGGCGAAATCGATAACGTTCTCAAGCGCAGGGCTCTTTCCCCGATAAACATCGATGATATAACTGAGTTTTTGGAATGTAAAAAATGAGATTCCGATGGGCAGAATAACCGCCTTCCATTCGATTGGAAGAATGTTCCATCCCCAAAGGAAGCTGTTTAGTTCACCGACAAAAAAATTGGCGTATTTAAAATAGGCCAGGAGCCCCAAATTAAGAAGTAGCGAGAAACTCAGCCACAGCCGCTTGTACCCAACCTTGCGGTCGATCAGGCGCCCGAGCACATAATCTGCCAACGTGGACAGAATTAGGATCAGAAGAAAACCGGCGGCGCCGTAAAGGTAAAATAAGTAGCTGAATATCAGAAGAACTGCATTACGCAGCCATTTGGGGGATAATAACGGCTGTCCATAATAACAGATGATGGCGGCCGGTAGGAAGATGAAAAGAAAAATAGTGCTTGAAAATACCAT
>CBDUUO010000067.1:0-10842 GCA_965370395.1 uncultured bacterium | reverse complement strand
TATGCCCAAACGTACAGACATCCATCGTATTTTAATCATCGGTGCCGGCCCGATCATTATCAGCCAGGCGTGTGAATTCGATTATTCCGGCACCCAGGCATGTAAAGCCCTGAAGGAAGAAGGCTTCGAGGTCATCCTGGTAAACTCCAATCCCGCTACCATCATGACCGATCCGGAAACGGCTGATCGAACCTATATCGAACCGGTCACCCCCGAAGTAGTGGCCATGATTATTGAACGTGAGAAGCCGGATGCCTTGCTGCCGACCCTTGGCGGGCAAACCGGCTTGAATACGGCCATCGAAGTTGCCAAGGGGGGGGCTCTGGAAAAATTCGGCGTCGAAATGATCGGTGCCACCATACCTGCTATAAAAAAAGCGGAAGACCGCGACCTTTTCTGCAAGGCCATGACCAGCATCGGGCTGCGGATTCCCAATAGCGGGATCGCCCAAACCATGGGTGAAGTCCGTAAAATTGCCGATGATATCGGATTTCCCATCATTGTGCGCCCCAGTTTCACCCTCGGGGGTACCGGCGGCGGTGTGGCTTATAATTCCGATGATCTTTACAAACTGTCCAGAGCCGGTCTGGACGCCAGCCTGATCGGGCAGGTGATGCTGGAAGAATCGGTGATGGGATGGAAAGAATATGAACTGGAGGTCATGCGGGACAAACAGGATAATGTGGTGATCATCTGTTCCATCGAAAACATGGATCCCATGGGCATTCACACCGGCGACAGCATCACGGTGGCGCCGGCCCAAACCCTGAGCGATAAAGAATACCAGGTGATGCGCAATGCCGCCATTGCCATCATGCGGGAAATCGGAGTGGATACCGGCGGGTCCAATGTTCAATTCGCGATCAATCCCGCCGATGGTGAGATGGTGGTAATTGAAATGAACCCCCGGGTGTCGCGCAGCTCCGCTCTGGCTTCCAAAGCCACCGGATTTCCGATTGCCAAAATTGCTGCCAAACTGGCGGTCGGCTATACGCTTGATGAAATTTCTAATGACATTACCGGTGAGACCCTGGCTTCTTTTGAACCGACGCTGGATTACTGTGTGGTCAAGGTTCCGCGCTGGACATTTGAAAAATTTCCCGAAACGCCGGACTTTTTGACGACCTCGATGAAATCAGTTGGCGAAACCATGGCCATCGGTCGGACCTTTAAAGAGGCCCTGCAAAAAGGCCTGCGCTCTCTTGAAATTGGCCGTTACGGCCTGGGGGCGGACGGCAAGGACGGTTCCGAGGACCCGAAGATGAAAAACCGTCTGCCGTCCCGATCGGAAATCGAGCAGAAACTGGCGTCTCCCAATTCTCAACGCATATTTTACCTGCGTTTTGCCCTTTTAAAGGGGATGACCATTGAATCGATTTATAAATTATCCAGAATCGATCCCTGGTTCATCCAGCAACTCGGGCAAATTGTGGCCCTTGAACGTGAAATTCAAAAAGCCGGAACTCCAATATCGGATGCGCTCTTAAAACAGGCCAAGGAATGGGGCTTTTCAGACGTTCAACTGGCACATCTAACTGCTGTGGGTGAAGAGGACATCAAAAAAAGGCGTTCCGAACTGGGGCTGAGACCGGTGTATAAGCTGGTGGATACCTGTGCGGCTGAATTTAAGGCGGCAACCCCTTATTATTATTCAACCTACGAACTGGAAAATGAAGCCCGGGTTTCAAATCGTAAAAAAGTGATGATTCTCGGGGGCGGTCCCAACCGCATCGGCCAGGGAATTGAATTTGACTACTGCTGCGTACACGCGTCTTTTGCTTTGCGCGAAGAAGGCATTGAAAGCATCATGGTCAACAGCAACCCGGAGACCGTCAGCACGGATTATGACACTTCCGACAAATTGTATTTTGAACCCCTGACCAAAGAAGATGTGCTGCATATTGTGGAAACCGAAAAGCCGATGGGGGTCATTGTTCAATTCGGCGGCCAGACCCCGCTAAATCTATCCATGGGACTGCACGCCGCCGGGGTTCCGATTCTGGGCACCCAGCCCGAAAGCATTGACCGTGCTGAAGACCGCAAGCTCTTTCAGGCGATGCTCAATAAGCTCGGTCTGATTCAACCGGCAAACGGCACGGCCTTAACCATAAAAGAAGCCGTGAACGTTGCGGAAACCATCGGTTACCCGGTGATTGTGCGACCCTCTTACGTACTGGGCGGACGGGCCATGAAAATCGTTTATGATCAAGCTGCGCTTGAAAATTTTACCCACCTGGCGATTCAGACCTCACCTGATTATCCGGTATTGGTCGATAAATTCGTAGAGGACGCTTTTGAATTCGATGTGGATGCTATCTCCGACGGCCGCACCACGATTATCGGCGGTATTATGGAACATATCGAAGAGGCCGGTGTGCATTCCGGTGATTCAGCCTGTGTTTTGCCGCCGGTCAACATCGACCTTCATTTTATCGAGCAAATGACCCAGGCCACCAAAACCATGGCAAATGAATTAAATGTGGTCGGTTTGATGAATGTCCAGTACGCGTTAAAGGACGGCCAACTGTACGTACTGGAAGTCAATCCCAGGGCATCACGCACCATCCCATTTGTCAGCAAGGCGACCGGTGTGCCCCTGGCAAAGCTGGCGACCAAAGTAATGCTCGGCCGAACCTTGCAGGAACTGGGCTTAGCCGCGGAAATCGTTCCCGCGCACATATCGGTTAAAGAAGCCGTACTGCCGTTTGACCGCTTCCCGGGCGTGGATATTTTACTCGGCCCGGAAATGAAATCCACCGGGGAGGTCATGGGAATCGGTTCGGATTTCGGGTCCGCTTATGCCAAGGCCCAGCTGGGAGCCGGTCAGAACCTGCCGACTGCGGGCACGGTTTTTATCAGTGTGATCGATGATGATAAAAAAACGGTTTTGCCCATGGCCGCCAAATATCGGGATGCCGGCTTTAAAATCATGGCCACCCATGGAACCTCCAAGTTTTTAGCCGATCACGGTATCCCCAATAAAGCCGTAAACAAAGTTTCCGCCGGCCGGCCCCATGTGGTTGATGCCATTAAAAATGCCAAGATCCAGCTGGTGATCAATACGTCAATCGGCGGTGAAACTCGGCGGGACGGATACGATATCCGGCGCAATGCCTTGCGGTATAAAGTTCCCTATGCCACCACCACCGCAGGCGGAATGGCGATTTACAAAGCGATCGAAGCGTTGCGGGAAGAAAAGACAGCTGTCAAAACCTTGCAGGAATATAATTCTGAAACTTGAAACTCGAAGTTTGAAACTGGGGGCATGGATGAAGGAAATCTATAAACTGGCTGAGACACTTTCAGATCTAATATGGCGAAAAATAATTTCAATTGGAGATGTTGTAGTTTCTCGATTACGAGCACGAGGACGAGAACGAGGACGAGTAGGATTTCGGTCTCATTCTAAATACGTTTCTTGGGAGCAAGAAATAAAGGTTCATTAAAAATGTCTATATTCAAGTTTCCAGTTTCCAGTTTCGATGATGACAAACCCCGTGAAGCCTGTGGGATTTTTGGAATTTACGATCATTCGGAAGCAGCGGCCCTGACGTATTTCGGCCTCTATGCACTGCAACACCGGGGCCAGGAAAGCGCCGGCATTGCAGTCGCTAAAGACATGCAGATTGTTGAGCACAAAGGCATGGGGCTGGTATCGGATGTTTTCGACATGGATCATCTGGCCCAGCTGGATGGTGGAAGCGCTGTGGGACATGTGCGCTATTCGACAACGGGCAGTTCCATATTGACCAATGCCCAGCCGTTTCGGGTCAGTCATCGCAAAAAATCCTATGCGGTTGCTCACAACGGCAATATTACCAATGCGCATATTCTCAAAAATGAACTCGAGCAGGCCGGCTCCATTTTTCAGACCACGATGGACAGCGAGATCTTTTTGCATCTTTTTGTCAAAAACCTGAAGTCTGGTTTTGAACAGGCTCTGGTTGAAACTATGTCCAGCCTGGAAGGGGCGTTTTCCTTTATTATGTTAACCAGCAAGGGTGAAGTTATCGGGATGAAGGACCCGCAGGGTTTTCGACCCCTTTGCCTGGGCAAACTCAACGGCAATTATGTCCTGGCATCAGAGACCTGCGCCTTTGATCTGGTTGAAGCTGAATTTATCCGTGAAATCGAACCTGGAGAAATTGTGATTATTGGTGAAGACGGAATTAAAAGCATCCAAACGCCTGCAGCCCCTAACCGGGCATTTTGCATCTTTGAGTTTATCTACTTTGCCCGGCCGGACAGCACCATTTACGGTCAAAATGTCTATCAGATGCGCAAGGTACATGGGCGACGCCTGGCCCGGGAGGCGCCCGTAGATGCCGATATGGTTATGCCGTTTCCCGATTCCGGTACCTATGCCGCCCTAGGCTATCATGAAGAATCCGGCATTCCTTTTGAGATGGGAATGATTCGAAATCACTATGTCGGCCGCACCTTTATTCAACCCACTCAAAGTATGCGGGATTTCGGCGTCCGGATTAAATTGAATCCGGTCAAAGAGCTTCTCAAGGGCAAAGATCTGATTATCATTGAAGACTCCATCATTAGAGGCACCACCATTAAAACCAGGGTAAAATCCCTGAGGAAATTGGGCGTCAGGCGTGTACATATGCGGGTTGCCGGTCCGCCGCACCGGTTCCCCTGTCACTATGGCATCGATTTCTCTACCCGGGGGGAGCTGATTGCGGCCCGGAAATCGGTGGATGAACTCAGAGAATACCTGGAACTTGATTCGCTGCACTATCTCAGCATTGAAGGATTGCTGAATTCTACCGGCATCGAAAATCCGGAACGGCATTTTTGCAAAGCCTGCTTCGATGGATGCTATCCGGTGAATTTTGATGAGATGGTGTCCAAGGACTGCCTGGAGGTTACCGGCTAGTTTTTAACTAGCAGGTGTCAGGTTTCAGTCACTTGGTTCAAAGGTTCCAGGTTCAGGGTTCAGAGGTTCAATGGTTCTGGCTACTGGCGGATAGCTGCTGTCTTTTGACAGCTGGCTTTTTTTACTGAACCGCAGAACACCGAACAAGGAATAATGAATATCGAAGTATCGCAAAACCAGCTAAAACTTATTACTTCTACATTCCTTGTTCGATATTCAATTTGTCAAAGTTGAACATAGAGTTTTGAACCCCTGAAACCTAATCCTCTAAATTTAGGTTCCCGGAACACAAATGAAACTCGGAGCATATGTAGAAACATATAATAATTACAGATTGTTACAAATTCCTCCTTGCCCTTTTGGGGTGCACGGTATAAAATAATAATGTTAATCTCATTTTAAGGCGGCCCGGGCCGTGTGGAGGAATTCATGCTTGAATCCAGATACCTCAAAGATAATATTGAAAACATCCAAAAATTACTGGGCATTCCCGCCCTTAGAAATTTTGAAACCAAAAGCCTTGGAAAGCTGCTGCGACTCAGCAAAATCCGCGAATATGAGGACGACGAGCGGATTATCACAGAAGGCGATCTTGACCCCTGGCTCTATTTCCTTCTTTCCGGCAAAATAAGAATTACCAAGGAAGGAATGGAAATCGGCACCATGGATGCAAAGGGTGAAATCTTTGGTGAAATGCGTATTGTCGACAGTTTAAGTCGATCCGCATCGGTGTATGCCATCGGCAAAACCATGTGTTTGGCGGTGGACACATCCGCTAAAAGAAGACTGTCCTCCGACAGCAGCCAGGATGAAAAATTAGACTTTTTGCTGTTACTTTACCGCATCTTTGCTGAATTCATGTCCATCCGATTACGCGCCACCAATGAAGAACTGATTATGGCTAAAAAGAAAGTCAAACGATTGCTTGAACAAATATGACTGTCAGAAAAACCGTTGCCTTTTCCAAAAATTCCTCCAATCTTTTTTTTCACATTCTCACCAAATGCAACCTCAGATGCCGGCACTGTTACATAAATCCTGAACAGCACGGGGAAACCAACGTACCCTTAAAAACCATCAAAGCCTGGTTGGATGCATTTTCCCATGACAGCCCCACAGCAAATGTCATATTTTTGGGCGGAGAACCGACACTGCATCCGGATCTGCATCACGCCGTTAAATATGCTCGCCATCAAGGTTTTAGTTCCATCACCGTTGATACCAACGGCTACCTTTTTCATGATATCCTCTCCAGGGTCAGCCCGCAGGAAGTGGATTTTTTCAGTTTCAGTCTGGATGGCGTCACCCGCAAAACCAATGATGGGATTCGCGGGGAAGGATCCTATGATGCCTGCATTAACGGCATTCAGGAGACAGTTGCAAAAGGCTTTGCTGCCAGCCTGATTTACACGGTAAGCCGGTTAAACATCCATGAACTTGAAATGATGCCGCCGCTTTTAAACGATCTGGGCATCGAGCGGTTTTTTATTCAGGTCATCGGTCTGCGCGGCAAAGCGGCTGACAGCGGCAAAGCGGGGAATTTGCAGGTAACACGATCTGAATGGCTGGAGATCGTTCCCCCGCTGGCCCAAAAGATTGCCCGACAGGGTATAACCGTGAGCTATCCGAAAGTATATTTAGACCCTGAGGAAAAATTTGAATGTGCCGGTCTGGTGGCTCGAAATTATTTTATCTTCCCCAATGGAAGGGTTTATCGGTGTCCGCTTTGCGAAGATCTGCCCATCCATAGCCTGGAGTTTAAAGACAATCAGCCGGTAAAGACCGCAAAACTCAATGAGAGCGATTTATTCGAGTTGAACATCCCGGAGGGTTGTGTGATGAACAAGCTGATTCAGCCCGACAATTTAAGTTACACGGTTGGCGGTGTGCCGGAATATAAAATTGCGTGTTGTCTGCTCAAGGAAGAGATAAAACCTAAATAGGTGTCAGGTGTCAGTGTTCAGGTGTCAGCCTTTGCGTATTTGAAACCTGACACCTGAAACCCAGCAAGACACCTGGACAAAGATGCCAACCATTCGGCAGAAAATCATATCGCTTTTATGTGAAGAGGAGATGAATGCCCGGGAGATTTCCGGGGAAGTGGGCATATCTGAAAAAGAAGTTTCTGAACATCTAGCACACATCGCCCGTTCGGTTGCTTCTCAAGATCAAAAAGTAGTGATTACCCCTGCAAACTGTCTGGCGTGTGGCTATGTGTTTGAAGATCGCAAGCGCTTTACCCGTCCCGGTCGCTGTCCGCATTGCAAAAAATCCCATATCCAGAGTCCGCGATTCCGCATTTGTTAAATTCATTTCTTTTGGAGCCATTTACCTTCCGCATCCTGCACCCATTCGCCCTTATTGGCTTTTTTGGCAATTTGCACTGCGCGACGCTTTCCGACCAGTTCGGCTGTAGTTCCCTGCTGTTTGGCAATAGCCGCATAGACGGTTTTGCGGTCTTTATTTTCAGCCGCCATGACATCTGCTTTTGCTTTATTCCCGCCGACGAACTGTAAATAGCCCTTGTTGTCTTCGCCCACAATGCCCTTGGCTTTAAGCTCTTTGATAACCGGCAACCGATTTTTCATTCTGGTTTTAATGTCATCTGCGAATGCCGATACTCCGGTCACAAAAGTTCCGATCAGTAGAAATGTAAATATTTTTGTTAATGTTCGCTGTTTCATATAAGGCTCTCCTTGTCTTCACCTTAGACCGTTAAGATTTTATTCGCTAGTTGTAGAGCTGCCTTCAATCTGGTCTTCGGCCGCGTCGATATCGCCGAAGAAATTATCCAGGGCGCGATCAACTTTAACGTTTACATCGATGGTGATATGAATCGGCTTAATTTCAACCGGCGCTATTTCGACTTTGTGTTGCGTACAGCCTGTTGCGATTAAGACAAATAATGCACTGAGTAATATCAAGATATGCTTTATCATTATTTTACTCCCTGCTTTGTTGAATCATTCGAATGAGCTCTTTGTATTGCATAAGTTTATTAAGGGGCAGCCTGAAATTTACGTCCAGGCGGATTCCTTGAAATGTCGAGCCCTCGATGCCGGCTTCAACTTTTACAAATCCACCGATGTCCTTTCGATAAACAAACGGCAAGGATTTGGCCGGTTTTCCGTCAAGCTGCATATTTAAAAGCAAATCATCGCCCTCGGTTGTCAGATTGAGCTTTGCCCAGGAATAATCATAATCTTCTAAAGCTTTTCTGGCAAGCTCCAGCTGAACATACTGCGGGGTATCTGGAGGGATACCGGCGGTTAAAATTTCAGTGTCTGTCATGCGAATCTTACCGGGTTCACCCGGTGTCGTAAACAAGAAACCGTCTTGGAAACTTAACTGCCCGTTATGATATCGTATTGGAATTCTGCCGTTAAGTTCTCCCTCAGCCCTTACACTGGCTGCACCGAACTGTTCAAGCACTTTGGCCAGGTTTAAGCGGTCGCAGTATAGAATTAGGCTGTAGTCTTCCGTGCCCGACTTAAAACGAATAGCCGGAGCGTCAACTTTACCATCACACCAGTTAAAATGACTCTTTTCGATCAGAACCGATCGGGCCGATTCGATTTGAAAATCGATATCTCCGTTTTCGATATTCATATCCCCGATTGACGCTCGGGCAAATTTCAATTTCTGGCCTGGAGCACTGCGCATTTTAATCAGATCCGGAATCCAAAGGGTCATCTGAATTCCTTCCACCGTAATTTTGTTCTTTCGGTGACGCAATTTGCCATTACTTAAACTCGATTTGGCGGCGGCATGCAATCCATTTTTTCCGATAATCAAATTACCCTGTTCCAAAAATTTTCCTTCAAAAGTAAATCCTTCGGCCGCCGGTAGAAATTTTCCTAAATCGATCTCAGGACCGGTTTGAGGATAAAAAAGCTCAAATCGAGCGCTGGTTTCATAATCGTTAGAACCCCAAAAATTGGATTCGCCTGTAAATTTTGCCGCCAACTCAGGTATCAATTGGTTTTTAAGTTTTCCGCTGAAAGAAATTCCGGATGCCGTTTGGCGTAAGTCTACTTTAATGGTTCCCAGATTTAAGTTTTGATACCTCGCAGCGGAAATAGATACGCTTCCTTTTTGTTTTGAATTCTCAGCCGGAAATTTCAGCGGTATGGTGCCTTGTATCAGTTTGAGTCGGATGTCTCCCTGGGCGGTCTCAATATCGGTATTTGCAAACTGCACCATAGACGTAATCTCCTGAACTCCCTTTTTGTCCCGCTGCAATTTCCCACCAACTGAAAGATTGTTGAGGTTAATTTTAAAGGAGTTCAGTATCATTTCGGTGCCGGATAAATCTAAATCCATGATTGAGATTAGAGTTTTCGGTTCGTTCTGGATTAAATCCGTTTTGCCTTTTAAGACGATTTGCGGGCATAAAATGTTTACATCTTCAGATTTGATATGAACGTCCGCAACGCGCAGGTTGTATGCGGCACTTATATCGCCGCCGATTCCATTGCCGGTTAGATTAACAGCGGGAAATTTAGTGGTGATATGGAGTTTTTCGTATTCAAAAGCTGCGCCCCTAAGGCCGGTTTGTTTTCGATCATCGTTGGCGAGGTCAAAACGCCATTTGCCATTTTTGCCGTAATTGACCGAAAATTTTAACGGTAAGTCGAAAGGTCTTGTAAACCTCAGCGGAACAGATACCGTTGTCAGGTCGGCTGCAGAATCAAAAGAGAGTTTAAAATTACCTGAGATCCTGTAATCATCTTCGGACCGTTCAAGCATTCCGGCCATGTCAGAGACGTTTGCGGCTATGGGTGCGACCGTCGCAAAATCCGATAGCTTGATCTTCCAAATCTGATGATCGGCTCCTGCGAAGTCGATGGTTAATGCTTTTTCATTTCCCGGTTTGTCTGAACGGTTTTGGAATTGAAAATTTTTGTAGCTGACGTCTATTGCGGAACCTTTTAACCGGCCGGTGATCGATGAAACCTTAAACGGCGCGAGCTGCATATCGGCGTTGGCCTCTAAACTGGCAAATCCCGCTATGCTCAGCCCATCTATGTGCTTAAATACATCGGCAAATCTTAGCAGATCCAACTCTTTGGCAGCTATTTGGGATGCGATCCGCTTTTGTGCTAGATCAATATCAGCTGAGATTTTAAGCGTCTGTCCCCGTGGATACATGCGGGCCGTCGCTTTTAAAATGTGGGCCGCATTTTTTTCGGCAACGATATCAATTTCAAACGGAATGCGATATGTTGTTTCCTCCAGGGTACAAATAAGTGTGCCATTGTTTATTTCAATCCGTTTTGGAAATGACGGGTATGAATGATCATCAGAAGTTTTATTTTCTGTTTTAGAAGAATTGAGATGAGCTAAAAATTTCTTCAAATCGAAACCGCGAAGGCCCAGTTGCCCGTTTTTGTATTCACAATAAAGCTCAACCCCATTGGCCACAATTTTTTTAACCTTCTTTTGATAAATTTCTCCCGGCGAATAATCGACATGAATGGAACGAATAACCAACGCCGGATTTTGAGGTGTGCCGATTCGCATGGATCCCAAGTTTGCACCCGCCAGATCCAACTCATGAAAATCTATCTCAAAATCAGTAATTCCGGTATCTTTTTTTATAATGGAAATGATTTTGGATTCCAGAAAATCGGGTAGAAGATATGAGGTCAGAAAAAATAGACCGATACCCATTAAGATAAGCAGCAAAAAGAAAATAATCGGATAAGCTATTTGACGTTTTAGATGCATTCGAGGTCTCTATAAATGCGATTAAAGCATATTCAAACAATACGTTCGTCCTCAGGCGCCACCACCCGCGTGCGCACACCGATTCGCTCTTCGATGGTTTGGTTGTTGACCGGTATCCGGCCTTTAAATGTCATTCCTTTGTTCTCATAAATGGAATTGTCGACCAAGGCACCTCCGTTCCAGGCGCCCTGGGCAAGAATTTCCAGAATCGTATCCGACACCAA
>CBDUUO010000066.1:0-10859 GCA_965370395.1 uncultured bacterium | reverse complement strand
TACCCGCGAAGGCGGGTATCCAGGCGGTAAAGTGACTTTTTACGAGTTCATCAACCTTAACAAATTGAGTTTTTGAGACGCAATTCATTGAGTTCAAGAGAGGTGAAAAATGAGAATCACGAGCATTCAACTGGGAATGAAAGATAGGCCGAAAGATGAAACGGTTGAGCATGCCCTCAATTTGGTAGACCAGGCCTCTGAAAGTGACCTTATTCTGCTTCCTGAAATTTGGCCCTGTGGTTTTTTTTCATTCGACAGATACCGCAGCGATAGCGAATCATTAGATGGCCCAACGGTCACAGCTTTCAAACAAAAAGCCCGAGCTCACAAAGCTCATATTTTGATGGGCAGCCTGGTTGAAAACCAGGGCCAGCATTTTTATAACACCAGTGTCTTTATCAATCCCCAGGGGGAAATTGCTGCCTGTTATCGCAAAATCCACCTGTTTGGCTATCAATCGGACGAGACCCAGATTCTGACTCCAGGTCAGGAAGTCGTGGTGATCGACACGCCCTGGGGGGTCTGCGGGTTTTCAACTTGCTATGACTTACGCTTTCCCGAGCTCTTTCGCCGTATGATGGATCAAGGTGCCAAGTTCTTTTTAATTGCTTCGGCCTGGCCGTTTGTGCGTTTGGAGGCCTGGAAACTGTTTAACCGGGCCCGGGCACATGAAAATCTTGCATTCCTTGTTTCCTGCAACGCCGCTGGTGCTAACGGTGGCAAGCAATACGCCGGTCACAGTATGATCGTTGATCCGTTGGGCCAGGTGGTTGCTGAGGGAGGCGAACAGGAGGAACTGGTTACGGCCGAGATCGATCCGGAGCTTGTTGATTCGGTCCGGCAGGATTTTAGTGCTTTGGATGACCGCGTATTAAATTAAACCGATAAATCATTCTAAATTAAAATAGAAAGGATTAACGATGATTAAAGAGCATTTGGAATTCTTCACTTTGGACCTTTCATCCGGCTGGGAAACTCCACCCGGTTATCCGGATGGTATTGAGCAAAAGATACTGGCAGGATCACTGGATGAAGAGAACAAAAAGGGGTCCCGGACTCGCCTGCTTCGTTTTCAGCCGGGTGCCTTCACCACCAAACCATTTGAGCACGACTACTGGGAAGAGGTATTTCTGGTATCCGGAACCTTGACGGTGGGGGAGGAGGCATTTCAGCCTTACACATATGCCTGCCGACCGCCGCACACCCCGCATGGCCCCTTTAGCAGTGAAGAAGGCTGTCTGCTGGTCGAAACCCATTTTTATGATATTTTAGCGTAAATTGGAATTTAGCATGCCGCCTCATTTTTTCTCCGCCCTTTCCAGTCATCGGTGAGCACCCGGCCTGGGAACTGGCCTGCTGTTATTCCTATCCTCATGCGGATTTTTGCGAGTTGGAACTCTTTGAAGTCATTACCGGTCAACGCGGGGAGATTAACCGCTGCCAGACCGTGGATTTTGTTGTACCAACGGATGCCTCGATCATTATTGAAGGGCTTGTCAGTTCCACTCGTATGGCACAGGATGGTCCAAATCCCGGGCCCTATGCACTTTTTTGTCCCTGCAGCGAACCTCCTGATTTTTTTTATTTTGATTAACCGAACTGTTCTCTTAATATGCGGTGCAGTATTTTTCCGGTGCCGGTGCGGGGCATTTCATTTTCACCGATAAATATCACCTGTTTAGGGCACTTGTAACCCGCCATTTTGCCCTTGCAGCTCTGGATGATATCCTGCTCATTCAAGTTGTTGTCATCGAAACCCGGTTTTCGGGTTATCACTGCGGTAACTCTTTCTCCCCATTTCTCATCGGGCAGCCCGATCACCGCACAATCAAATACGCCTTTAATGTTACCGACAACTTCTTCCACTTCACTGGGATAGACATTTTCCCCGCCGGTGATGATCATGTTTTTCTTGCGGTCGACCAGATAATAGAAGCCGTCTTCATCCTGTCTAGCCATGTCACCGGCTGAAAATAAACCGTCTTTAAACGATTCGGCGGTTTGTTCGGGCAGTTTGTAGTACTCGCCGAACAGCATGGGACCCCGTGAGTATAATTCGCCGATTTCTCCGATGGACACTTCGTTTCCGTCGATATCAATGATTTTTAAAAAGTCGGTGCCGATGCATTCAAATCCGATGGAGCCCAGTTTGCTCATCTGGTATTCGGGTTTCAGGATGGTGACCATGCCGGCTTCAGTCGAACCGTAAGCTTCATAGAGTTTAACGCCGGGAAAAAACGCCATAACCGCCTGTTTCATACTTTTTCTACCCGGTGCCGAAGAGCACAGCAGTTTACGAATGGAGCTGACATCCCGCTTTTTGGCTTCTTCGGGCGCATTGAGGATTAAGTTATAGTGGGTTGGTATCAGAGAAACAAAGCTGATTTTATCGCGTTCGATGATTTCAAGGATCTCTTCGGGCTTAAAGTTTAAGGCCGGGTGGATATAAGCTGACCCGCCGATATACAGAAACGTGAAGGTAAAAAAGATGGAGTTGATATGGCATAGGGGCATGACATTTAAGCACACATCATGTTCGTTGAATCCGAAGTCCACGGCGTTGTGCAGATAATAGGCAATGTGGGACTCATGGGAGCGAATGACGCCTTTGGGCTTTCCGGTGGTTCCCGAGGTGTAGATCAGTATCCAGGTGTCCCGGGGGGCAACTTCGGTTTGCGGTTCGCTGTCCGCTGAAGCGCCGATGAATTCTTCATAGGGCCGGTATCCGTCTTGTGGTTTTCCGACGATAACATAATTTTTAGCCGCAATATTCTTCAGATTGGAACGGATAGGGTCAACGGTGCCGGCAAACTGATCATGAACGACCATGGCCTTGGCGTCTGAATTGTTAACAATGTATTCCACCTCGGGAGACACCAGGCGAAAGTTAATCGGCACGATAATGATACCGGTTTTGGCCGTGGCCAGGAACAGCTCGCAGATTTCAATGCAATTTTCGAGCAATACCGCAACCTTATCGCCTTTTTGCAACCCCAGGGATGTCAGGCTGTTGGCCAGTTTGTTGATGCGGCTATTCATTTGCGGATAGGTAAATGCCCGATTCGCGTCTTTTAAGGCCACGGTATCCGGAAATTTTTTTGAGTTGATTTTTTGAATCTGACCCAGATTCAGCCAAAACCCCATATCGGTACCTCCGTCGGCGTTATACCGTATGTAAATCGTTTATAGAAAACACAAGGCTCGGATTGATTTAATTTATTAAATAAGACGGCCTATCTCTGATTTTCTTCCAGTTGTTCGATAAAGGCCTCAACGTTTGTCTGGGTCTGCTCATCTGAAATCAGCCGCAAATCATTGAGATCGGCGTTAATGATTAAACTGGGTACACCTGTTTCTGCTTCAAGCCGCTGCGGCATCCCGTAACTCGCGTTGGAATTGTTCGGACAACACTTTGCATCGTGATAGATAATGCCGTCCACCTTAAAGGAATTCAGCATTTCTTTGATATAGGTTTCTTTATAGTCATCCGAGCGTACAATAAATAATTCTGTATAAGCGCGCGCCATGCTGTTGAACGGATCATCGGGATCAAAGGCCGAAAATATCCAGCTGTTACAGTAGGTAGATGCCAGGACATTCGCTCCCAAATCAGAAAATAATTCAGAATGATCTCTTAGTCTGCCCCAGATCGGCATACCATCCCAGTAGATTCTGTGCCGTTCATCGTTCACTGCAGCGATATTATTCGCTATTCTTTCTTCTAATTCTTCAAGTAAAAGTTTATAGTAATCATTCGCCTGATGGGTTCCCCGCAGGACAACTGCCGGCGCCATATGGATTGTTCCATCAAAAAAAGTAAAGGGTGAAGGTACGTTTCTGGCGGTATTCAGAACTTTTTCCCATAGAATTGAACATTCCCTGGACAAAGCGACCACTCGGTTGAGTTCGTCGATTTCAAACTTTTTGCCTGAAATGTATTCTAGAGGGTTGATCATATTTTCCAACTGTTTGGCAATTGAAGGTATGTGGTTTTGGGTAACTTTGCCAAGGCCCCTGTGCGTATGGACACCGATGACAGGTACATCAAGCTTTTTGGCGTACCATGTAAACCAGTCCTGTACGTCACGGCATTGATTGGTGTTAAATGCCAGGACATCCGGTTTCGGAACGCCTTCAATGCCTTTATATGATTTTGAAATCGGTGTCGTTTTATTAAGGTAAGCGCCGATATCTGCTCTAAGATACGAACATATTTCCGGCGAATATCCCTGTGCATCCGCAATCGGCAACATATCGGTGGCCATGCGGCTGGCACCCAGCATGGCACCATGATTTTCGGGAAAGAAGACCAGAAAACCCATGGCGCGAAGGATTTCAGCCGGCCCCACACTGGTGCACCATGCAACTTTCTGTTCGTCTGTTTTGGCAGCAGAATCAAGTTCGTAAAAGTAATCGGCCATGATCTGGTTCAACTTGCTCGTTGCCTCTATCTTGATTCTTTTTATTTTATCTTTTTCAGTCATAATAATTTTACCGTCTTATGTCGAAGAACTATCCATCGCATATAAAGCGGCACCGATGGCCCCGGTTAACTGGGGATAATCCGGGACGAGAATTTTTCTTCCAATTATCTCTTCTGTCATTTTGACCATAAACGGGTTGTGGGCCACAACGCCACCGGTCATGACGACTTTTGGCGTCAAGGTATCCATCTCTAAAACGCGTTTTATCATCGAATAGAAGACCCCTTTGACGATGTCGGGCAATTTCTTGCCCTGGCGGATTTTTTCCAGAACCTCGGTTGCCGAAAACACCGTACAGAAGCTCCCCAGTTTGACCATATTTTCGGACCGGCTGGCCAACCGGTCCATCTCGTCGAGTGAGACATCCAGACGCATGGCCATTTCTTCAAGGAAGGCACCGGTGCCGGCTGCGCACTTGCGATTCATTTTAAATCCGGTGCGTTTGCCGGACGGATCGAGTTTGATGATTTTGTTGTCCTGCCCACCGATGTCAATAATGGTGGTCGCAAAGGGAAAATAGTAAAAACACCCTTTGGCGTGGCACCCGATTTCCGTTTTTGTATCCCGGGCACACGATACGTTCCTTCGGCCGTATCCGGTTGCGACGGTTTTTTCAATATCGCTCATTTTTGTGCCGGCCATTTTTAAAGCAGAGGTGAGACAGGCATCGGCGGTGGCCGCAAAGTCGGTGCCGGATTTTTTGACGGCATGACCGGTCATATTTTTAGCGGTATCGAGGATGGCAACCTTTGTCCGTGATGCCCCCACATCGACACCCCCGTAAGCTGGTTTTGATACCATGGCTGTTGAATTGGTTAAATTGGTTTAATTTGTTTTATTTGTTAAGATAAGGATAAAAGATAAGAAAAACAAACCAATAGAACCAATCTAACCAATAAAACGATCCTTTCTGCTATTTTGACTCCAAGCCTTTTACCAGGGCGCTCAGGGTGTGGTTATACGGCGTATGGGTCCCTGTGCGGGAACCGTATTCTACAAATTTGCCGTTGATAAAATCAATTTCCGTACGCCGGCCGGCTTCGATATCTATCAACATAGACGGTTTGTGGTCACCGGCATTTCGCATATAGTCCATTGCATGGGGATAAAAATCCCAACCCAGATTAATTTCATTGGCCCGGGCGACCTGGATGCATTCTTTTACCAGCGCATCGACAATCTGATAGACGATCGGATCGTTCATCGCTCGCGACATCGTCAGCCCGGTAACGGCACACACCGGATTCATGCAGGCATTCATAACGCTCTTGCGCCAGACCATCGAAATAATGTTATCGGTGTGCTCGGTTGTGAGGTCGCATTTGCTCAGGACTTCGGCAATGGCAATCGCCGAATTGCGGGATTGCGGATCCAGTTCCTGAATGTAATGCGGCGGGTGGTGAAAGGGAATTTTGACGTGCGCCGGTCCCACCAGTCCGCATCCGTAATTGACAACGGCGCGCATCACATGCGTCTTGCCCAGTATTTTCGCCAGCTCCAGTTCAGTATCAATTCCATTTTGCCAGCTGACAATCGCCATGCCCTCTTTGTGAAAGCCTTCAATGGCCGAAGCAATCAGCGGCAGCGCATGGGCCTTGACGGTGATGAAGATCACGTCCGGGTCGTAGTCAGCCAGTTCATCAACATGGGTGCATGTTCGGGTCACTTTGTGCTGGATATTTTCTGCGCCTTCAAGAATAATTCCAGGGTCCAACGCCGGGGTCAGCAAATCCGGGATGACATCACAAAGGGTGACCTCATAGCCGCTTTTCGCCAGAAAGCAAGCGACAATACACCCCACCGGGCCCGCACCGACCACTGCAAATGATTGGGGGCTAAAATTGGACGTATCACTCATATTTTACCTCTCCTGTTTGGGGCGTTCGTCAATGACGCGCAGGGCCTTACCTTCGCTGCGGGCGATGGCTTTTAGATCGACCAGCTCCACATCAACACCGATTCCCATCATGCCTTTGATGTGCGCCTTGATTTTCCCTTCGATTTCATAACGGCGCTCCACACCCGCATCATAAATTTCTTTCTTGCCTTCCACCTGAATGCTGAGTTGGTCCAGATAACCTTTTTTGCTCACCACCAGCCGATATTGCGGTTCGACCTCTTCAATTTCCAGCAGGATTGCCTCGATTTGAGACGGAAAGACGTTCACACCGCTGATAATGAGCATGTCGTCCGAGCGGCCGTAGATTTTGTCCATCCGAATAAAGGTTCGGCCTTCATGCCCGGGCTCGCGCCACAGGCGAGTAATGTCTTTGGTACGGTAACGAATCATGGGCATGGCGCGTCGCTGCAGAGACGTAAAAATCAGCTCTCCTTTTTCACCTTCCGGCAGGGGTTCCAATGTCTGCGGGTCTACGATTTCAGCCAGAAAATGATCTTCATTGATGTACAGGCCGTTTTGATCAGCGGCGTCATATGCCACACCGGGTCCACATAGCTCGGTTAATCCATATGCTTCCTGGGCTTTAATCCCCATGCGGTTCTCGATTTCCTGGCGCATGGGCTCTGTCCAGGGTTCGGCACCGAACACCCCGACCCTCAATGGAAGCTTTTTAACATCGACCTTCATTTCTTCAGCCCGTTCGGCAATCGTCAGGGCGTACGACGGTGTGCAGAACAGAACATTCGACTTAAAATCCTGCATGATGGTAATCTGCCGTTCGGTCATTCCGGCTCCGGTCGGCACCACCGTGCAGCCAAGTGCCATCGCTCCTTGATGAAACCCGAGCCCGCCGGTAAAAAGACCGTGGCCGTAAGCGTTTTGGACCACATCTTCCTTGCGGACACCGGCGGCATAAAGGTTGCGGGCCATACATTCGATCCATTGTTCCAAATCCTCGGCGGTGTATGGGCCCGTAATCGGTTTGCCGGTCGTACCCGAAGACGCATGGATTCTGACCACATCTGCTAAAGGCACGGCGCACAGGCCGAAGGGATAATTGTCTCTTAGATCATTTTTGACGGTAAACGGGAGTTTGGCGACGTCTTCCAGGCTTTTGAGGTCGCCGGCTTCGATGCCCATTTCTTTGAATTTATTCCTATAAAACGGGACCTTCTCAGATACCCAGGCGACGGCTTTTTTCAGTTTCTTCAACTGAAACTTTTTAAGCTTTTCTACCGGCATGCATTCAAACTTATCGTTCCAGGGCATGACCTTCCTCCTTTTTGAAAAACTAGAAGCTATAATTTTATTTTGTACCGCTTTCCATAATAATATTCCGAAATACGGAATTGGGGTATAATTGGTTGTAGAAAAAAACGTTTGAATACCGCAACGTTTTTTTGACAACCACTATATACCGCTTTCCATAATAATGTTCCGAATAAAATCATGCAGCCTTGGCGGCGGCTTCGAAACCCAGTTCAAAGGCCTTGATATTGATATCGACAAAGGCCTTTTTGGTGGATGTCCGAATGGCTTCTTTAACTTTGTCAGCCGACACCGGCATAATTCCGGTTTGAATCAACGAGCCCAGTAACACCATATTCAAAGACATAATATTGCCGGCCTGTTTTGCCAGAGCCTGGGCATCAAAAGCAATCAGCCTGGCGGTTTTATTACGGATCAACTCCTGCAGCTCCTGTATATCAGGATAGGTTCCTTTGCCGATGGCCACCGTAAACGGCGGAAGCGGTGCCGTATTCGTGATCACCACGGTATCGGCATTGCATTTGTTTAACGCTCGCAGCGTTTCCGAAGGCTCGAAGCCCAGCAGCACATCCGCTTCAGCATCTGAGATGATCGTGCTGTCCGCATCACCAAATACGACCGCAGATTCAACCACGCCGCCTCTCTGAGCCATCCCATGGATTTCACTCATGCGCACGGGGATGTCGGTCAGCAGGGCCGCCTCGCCCAGCACTTTGGATGCCAATAAGTTTCCCTGTCCCCCAACTGCTACGATAATAAGTCTTTTTGTTTCCATAAATGAATTCCTAAAAGTTTAGTATGGTTTAATTTATATGTATGATTATCAAAATTTTCTGCGGTGCTTACCAAGTCAATTTTGGAGTACTGGAGCTATTCACAATTTAGATTTTAGAATTCGGATTTTGGATTTAAGTACAGACTGACCCGTTACGCAATTGGGCTCCAATATTTTCAATCCGCAATCCAAATTCCAAAATCTAAAATCAACATGACGCCAATACTCCAGTTGTCATGATGACTGCAGTCATCATGACGCCTTTTCCTTTTCTTTCGACCGGACCGGCACGATTGCCTTTTCCGGGCAAATTTGGGCGCAAACGGCACAGCCTGTGCACAGGTCCGCATTAATGTATACTTTTTCGCCTTCGGTGTAAAAAGCCGGACAGGCCAGTTGATTGACACAATCTCTGTGATTTTTGCATTTTTCGCTAATATAAAAGGGCTTGCCCCGCGACTTTTTAAGGTTCTGGGCATAAAGGGTGCAGGCTTCTTTGGAGATGATTACCGATACCCCTTTATAATCGATGGCTTCCTTTAAGGCCTCGATGCTCTTATTCACCCGATAGGGTTTGATGACGGTCACATGCGGCACGCCGATGGCCCGGACCACCTTTTCAATCGATACCCGGCCATAGCCTGTCAGGTTAAAATCGTCCATATCAACACCCGGATTCGGTTGATGGCCGGTCATCGCCGTGGTGCTGTTGTCCAGAATCACCAGGGTGAAATTGTGATTGTTAAATACCGCATTGATCAGTCCTGGTATCCCGGAGTGGAAAAAAGTGGAATCGCCGATAAAGGAAATAACTTTTTTATCGGTGGCAGTTGAAAAACCGCAACCCGTGCCAACCGAAGATCCCATGCACAGGAGAAAATCGGCTGTTGAAAGCGGGGGTAACACACCGAGGGTATAGCAGCCGATGTCTGTGGGATATATGGCACCGAGACCTTCCGCTGCTTTTTTCACAGCGTAATAGGTGGCCCGGTGTGAGCAACCGGCGCACAGGTTGGGCGGCCGCTGGGGGATTTCCGGAACATCGGAAAGATCCGGAATTTTAGCCGGGGTATGCGGAACATCGAAGAATTTGGCGATATTTTCACGTACTTGGGCGGGATTGAACTCGTAAAGACGGCTGAATAGGTCCTTGGCCTTTCCGCGAATCGGCAACGTCAGGGCTTCTTCCTGGCCAAAAGCCTTAACTTTTTCTTCCATATACGGCTCGCCTTCTTCAATTACCAGTACTTTTTCACATGCTTTCAAAAAACCCTTAATTATTTTTTCGGGCATGGGGTATGAAAATCCCACCCGCAGCAGCCTGACTTTATCGGCGATATTTAATTTTTTGACGGCGTCTGATGCGTAATTGTAGCTGACACCGTTGCAAACGATGCCCCATTTTCCATTGCCATTGATGAAATTATATTGCGAGGTTTCCGAAAATTCCTCGGCTTTTTCGATGTTTTCCAGGAGTTTAACATGCAACTTCCTGGAAACAGCCGGTATTGTGACCAGGTTGAAGGGGTCTTTGACAAAATCGCCTTTGGTTTTGGGTGCTTTTATTTTTCCCAGGGTAACAATTGCGGAGGAGTGGTTGATGCGGGTGGTGGTGCGAAACAGAACCGGTTCCTGTAGTTTTTCAGAAATTTCAAAAGCATCTGCCACCATCTCTTTGGCTTCTTCTACGCTCGATGGTTCTAACATGGGCAGTCCTGAAAGTTTGGCATAAAAGCGATTGTCCTGCTCGTTCTGGCTGGAAAACATATAGGGGTCATCGGCGGTAAGCACGACCATTCCGCCCTTGACACCGACGTAGGCCAATGTCATCAAGGCATCTGCGGCGACATTTACACCCACATGCTTCATGACACACATGCTGCGCACACCGGAGTTGGCCGCTGCTGCCGCCACTTCCATCGCCACCTTTTCATTGGTGCTGTATTCAAAATACAGATCGCTTTCCTGGGAGGTCTGGAAAAATTGCAGAGAAATTTCAGAAGACGGTGTGCCCGGATAGGTACTGGCAACCGCAACACCCGCTTCGATTGCCCCTCTGGCTATGGCTTCATTGCCCAGCAGCAGCATTTTTTGACCTGGATTTTCGGTAAGTAGTTTGTGCATGGCAACATCCTTTATTTATAAATTTAAATCACATCATAGATTCTTTTTTTGAATTTGAACGCCCGGATTGGCGCCTTAAATTCCTTTGAAGTAATAGCGATTTTTTAAAATCATGTCAATTAAATGGGTAACGGCCCGTTTTATTGTTGAATCTTATGTTTAGCTACATTAAAGCTACATTGTAGTTTCTGTCAAGATAAAATATTGAAAGCCTTATTCAGATTGAATGCGTTAACCGCCGCAAGATTGTTTAGGTTTAAGAAAGGAAAATTTTATGATTATCCGAAATATAAAGGACAAAGCAGTT
>CBDUUO010000065.1:0-11155 GCA_965370395.1 uncultured bacterium | reverse complement strand
TTCACAGACACTTACTTTCAAAGGAGGAGAGACATGTTTCAGACAGAGATAACGAGGATTTTGGGAATCGAGTACCCTATCATCGGCGGAACCATGATGTGGATCACCAACGCGGATTTTGCGGCGGCCATTTCCAATGCCGGGGGGCTGGGGATTATCTCCTCACCCATGTACCAGACGCGGGAAGAATTCGCTGCAGCCATTGAAAGAACCCGAGAACTGACGGACAAGCCATTTGCGGTGAACATCAATCTATTTCCTACACAGCGTCCTGTCGATAATAAAGAGTATGTTGAAATTATGATAGAAAAGGGAGTCAATATTGTTGAGACTTCAGGGCATTCCGCACCTCAGGATTTGTGTGAACGTTTTAAAGAGGCCGGGATGACGTGGATGCACAAGTGCGTGGGGATCCGCTATGCGCTTAAGGTGCAAGATATGGGAGCAGATATCGTCACAGTGGTTGGTTATGAAAATGGGGGAGCTACCGGCAAGCTTGACTTGGGGACCCTGGTATTGGTTCCGTGTGTCGTGGATGCGGTAAAGGTTCCGGTCATAGGCGGTGGCGGCGTCTCCGATGGTCGGGGGTTTCTATCAGTCCTCTCTCTAGGAGCGCAGGGCGTGATCATCGGGACCCGACTTATGACCACAAAGGAGTGTCCGATCCATGAAAAGCTCAAGAACGCCCTATTGGCGGCCACCGAGATTGACACCACATTGGTCATGAGGTCCATCAACGCAACCCACAGAGTCTGGTCCAATGCCACAGCCCAGAGGTGTCAAGATCAAGAGGCTTGCAGTGCACCTTTGGAAGAGATTCTCAACATCGTCTCCGGAGAAAATGCCAAACGCATGTATGAAGAAGGGGACCTAGATGCTGGAATTATCTCCTGTGGACAGGGAGTCGGCTTATGTCATGACATCCCCACCGTAAAGCAACTTTTTGATCGGATCATCGACCAGGCCAAAGAGGTGGCAAGTAGGTTCGACCTAAACTAAACTGCCACGTCTCCTTCAGCAGTCAGCAAGAGAGATGATCCTCTATTCCGCTTTCCAAAGATTTTCCGTGTGACCATCTCCATCCTTATGCAGACTTGGGCACAACCAAACCACATAATCTGAAAGTATTTAACTTATGTTTGATAAAATAGATGGGGTTAGAAAGTTAGGCAAAAGAAAAAGATTTAAGGACCTGTTTCCAGAAAGAGACTTACGCCGGTATAATTTAACAGCTTCGGGCAGACTGCAATAGGCTGGGGAACGTATCAACTCGAAATACGCATTTTTTTCGTGATGGTGAGATCAGACATCTAATCCATCAACTTCGTTTCTAAGATCCCCCGCAGGATGTCCCTCTTGTGTTCATATTTTTCCGAAAGTCTATCTTGTTGATAATATTATCTCTTTATAGAAAGGAGATTAGATGGTTGATTTTTCAAAACAGTTAAAGATTCCTCGTCCTGATCCGTACTTTTTTATCCTGGATGAGGATAAGGAAAATCTGGAAAGATTACATAGGATGTCAGAAAACCATCCGGTGAATATAATCACGACCGGGGATCAAGGCTGCGGCAAATCATCACTTGTGAGACAGTTTGCCTACATCCACAACAGACCAATGGCCACATTTCAGATTGGGCTTCTGCTTGAATCTGGCCAACTGTTTGGTCAGACAAGGCTTAAGCAAGGTGAAACCTATTATCAGGAATTTCTATTCCCAAAAGCCATACAGACTCCAGGTTGTATCGTGCATCTAGAGGAGATAAACCGCACGGAAAGCCCCCATGCGTTAAATGAGCTCTTTTCTGTTCTTTCCGAGGACCGAAGCATATGGGTAGATGAACTGGGCCTTGTGAAGGTGGCTCCCAGGGTTATGTTTTTCGCCACAATGAACGAGGGTGATGAGTTTACGGGTACGGAAATGCTTGATGCAGCCTTAAGAGATAGATTTTATCGTATCCATCTTGAATACCTTCCCCATGATGTGGAGAAGGAGGTCCTTGTCAGCAAAACCGGCTTGGGCGAAAAAAGGACGGATCAGATGCTAAAAATAATAAACAAGATCAGAAACAACGACCAAATGGGGATGAGTATCTCCATAAGGCACAGTCTTATGATCGCTGAGCTTGTCTCCCTGGGGTCCTCGTTGAGGGAAGCGTTGATCTATAGTCTTCAGATATCAAAGGATACCTTGGAGTCCTTACTCCTCTCTGTCCACATAGAGACCAAAGAAACCGAGAAAGAACGGGGCCGCTATATTCTTTATCTTCCAAATAATGACCAGACGTCTGTATCGGCTAAGATTTTATAATTTATGGCAAGCCCGCCCTGGTGCGCTGTTATTATATTTCAAACATGTAAGGTCTTCAAATAAAGCAGTTGGAGCAATAAAATCCGTCTTTGCCTATCAGGTCTGGGCCAGGCTCTTGAGAATAAGTATGATTCTGATATCTCATATCTTAGATCCGGTCGCGTACGATGAACTGACCGTGATCAACTGTCAGATTACTTAATAGTTTGAGGCGAAGCTTCGCTAGACAATAATAATGACCACATATTCAAGATATTGGAGAAAAAACCGTTCGATACATGAGGCCACCGAGCTTGCCCTGAGCTTGAGGGCTTTGCGTAAAGTGGCAGTCCATATAGGCAAGATTGTTAAACCGGTTTTTTGGAAAGGAATGGTTGATGCGGATAATACCGCCATCCTTTTAGACGCAGAAATGATTCAGGGGAGATATCCCATCCCCTTCAAGGACTTTGACATCCTGGTAGCCCGGGTGGCCTTTGAGGGGCTTGCTTCAATCGAGTGGACTGATTGGATTCGAGACAAGGTGATAAGAAGCGTTCCCGATCTATCTGAGAATGAAAAGCTCTATTTAAAAGCCTTACTTGAAGCTGCGGAATGCATATATTTAGATGAATTGGCAAGACCCCATGTTTGGGGACTCTATTTATCTAATTTATGGCTGACTGAATTTTTTGTGGATCAGAGAGACCCAAGATTACCGCCCAGTCCCGCAAGTCTGGGCTATATCTGGATAAGAAAGACGATACTCGGCCAGTATCCTGATCAGCTACATTATTATTATGATGAGGTTATTGATCTTTTGACAAATCGCACAAATGCTATAAGGGACCTTGCCTCGCTTCCTTCTCTTTCGACTAGAAGGAAGAGAAGGATAGAGCTCTATTTGGATATGTGGTCTGGGATCTATGAGATCATTTCCGAATGGGAAGAGTTTCAATTGAATTCCGATGACATCAATATGTTTGATGAAGCAGGTCCGAAGGCCGAGCTGCCTGATGAAGAAGACAATAAGGAAGCAAAGGAGGAAGGGGAGAATCAGGCCAATGGGGCTCTTGAATGGGATCTCGCCGAAGAGGTGCGCTCCATTATGGAGGAGGGAGAAACCGACCTAACCCGGGCCATAGCCGTTGCCGTGCATGATCCCGAGGCAAGGCCTATCGAAACTATTATTAAGCGCGGTGAGACCCGGTCGAACGTCCGCCCTGATGAATTGCAAATAAGACGCTTGATGAGAATCTTCAGAGAGCAGGAGACACTTATTAGGAGGTCCAGGAGAAGAGATATAAGAAGGGGGCTGATTGAAGGTAAGTTAGACGCCCGTCGTCTCTATCGTGTCCCAATTAATGGAAGGGTCTTTAAAAATAAACAGGCACCCGGTTCTGAAAATTTGTGGCGGATCTGTATCGTGGCAGACGCTTCAGCCTCTATGGCCGGTAAAAGTGAGAGACAGAAACCCTGGTATATCGCTGAGAAGACCTTTGCCTCCATAGCAGAGGCTGCAACTGGATTTAGGAATGTTCTCGATATCTATGCCTACAGTGCGGAAAAGAACATTTGCACACTCACTCAGCTCTGGCATGGGGGAGAACTCTATTCAGTCATGCCTACGGGACGAACACCGTCGGGACAGGCCATCATGGCCGCCGCCACGCTCCTCAATAAGAAGTTCAACAGAAAGCAAAAGAAGAACATGATTATTCATATCACGGATGGTGCGGCCAATTGTGGATTACCTCTCAGTGATGCGGTCAAATATTGTCACCGTAATAATATAGATGTATATACTATCGGTTGCGGCTGTACTCCACAGACACGTGATTTCTTGAGAGAATCCTTTCCTGTTGGACATGTTTATTTTATGAAAGATATCAATTATCTCTCAGTAGGCTTGGAGCATCTCTTCAAGGGAAAGATATTGAATCAATCAACTAGGAAAAAACAGTTTCATGATTAAAACGACATTAGAGGGCGAATCGCTTAAAGAACGGCTGTTGGCCAGCGCCAAAGATCGCATTTATAATTTTTTACTGGCCGACGGTGCCGTCCGTGGCGCGATTTTACACGGCACCCGCATGGTCAATGAAATGCGGGCCAACCATGAATTGGGAATTTTCGAGACCCTGGTGCTGGGGCGCGCGTATCTGGGCGCCGGGTTAATGTCCGCCAATTTAAAAGGAACCGACGCCATCAGTTTGAAAATTGAATGCTCGGGGCCGATAAAGGGTCTTACCGTGGAGGCCAATGCTTTCGGAGAGGTCCGCGGTTTTCTGAAAAACGTCCCGATTCCGATTGACAAACCCATGCGGGATTTTGACCTCTCATCCTTTTTTGGAGCCGGTTTTCTATCCGTTATCCGTACCATTGAAGACGCCAAACACCCATTTACCGGTAAAATCGCACTGAAATACGGCAACATTGCCCAGGACCTCGCCAACTATTATCTGAAATCAGAGCAAATCCCCACCGCATTTAATCTGAGCATCAAATACGATCCGGAAGGCGAAGTTACCGGTGCCGGAGGGCTGTTTTTGCAGGCCATGCCGCGAGCCGATGATGCCCTGGCTGCAGAACTGGAGGAATTGGTGGTCCAGCTTCCGTCTTTAGGTGAAGTTTTTACTGACGGGCAGGAACCTGAGGGTTTGATTCAGGCAGTGTTTAAAAAATATACCCCCCGATTTCTGGCCAATCAGCGCGTTGAGTTTATGTGCCATTGCAGCCCCGAGCGGCTGGGCCATGTCTTGATGATGCTGCCGATGGATGAGCTGAAAGATATTTGCGATAAAGGCCCGTTTCCGCTTGAAATGTGCTGCCATTACTGCAATACGCTGTATCATTTTTCAAAAGAAGAGATACAGGAGCTCTACATCAAGCGCTAAAACTGGCTTTTAAACCATTACCTCTTGCCCGATGGCTATGTTGCAAACCGCTGAAAAATGCTCACGTACTAACGTGTACGCTCCGCTATTTCAGCGGCTTGCGCCTCGCCCTCGAACAAGATTTAACGCTTTAAAAGCCAGTTTAGGTTTTTTAAAAAATTAAGATCGGTTGAGGAATTACAATTGAAATTCGGCCTTTAGATAAGCCGAGTTGGCATTTCCCTTCAAAGGCTTTGAGGTCTGGGGAAACCAAAAAATAAACCTCTGAGCCCTCTGTGTGCTCGAGCGAAGCGGGTGTGAGAAAATGAAAAAGCTGGTAGCTTATAGCTGATAGCTGGTAGCTCATAGCAAAAAGCTTGAGGCTTGGAAGCCAGAAAGCTAGAAAACTTTTGAGCCTCCAAGCCTTATAGCTTCCCAGCATCCCAGCCTTATAGCTACCAGCTATGAGCTTTTAGGGGTAATCCGCCAGAAATATAGGCTGACCATTGGACGTTGGATGCATTTTTGAGACAGCTTATTGGGATCGTGGTCCTTGCCCCGCTTGCTGTTTTTTTAGCTGAATGACCATTTCGTCAATAGAAACGCCATTGGGCGCCATGGCAATCGGATTGACTTCGAGCAGTCCCTCCCATGCCTGAATGGCACCGTTAAAATCATTGAGATCATGGAGCAGGACAATTCCTTTATTCATGCGTGAAACCTCATGTTTGGGGTCCACTGCAATGGCCTGATCAAAGGCTTTAATGGCCTCTTCGGGTTTGTTGCCGCGCCGGTACATCACCCCCATGTCGGTCCAGACATTTGCGTTGTCCGGATTCAGCTCCAGCGATTTTCGATAGGCGCTGACGGATTTTTCATACTGTTTGGAATCAAAATAGGCATTTCCCAGTTCCGTCCATGCATTGGCGTTCCCCGGGTCTGCCTGGGTCTGGCGTTCGAGTGCCGCAATCCGATCAAAACCCGCAGGTGCGGGCGTTCCCATCTGCACCGGAGCGGATGGGACCGGTGCTTTTGAATCGGATTTAAAAACCGAAAACACGACCCCCCCGAAAAATCCCACTGCCAGAGCCAGGAGCGAGACCATTAAAAAGGTTTGTTTGCGAACATACTGACTCGGGTCCGTTTTTTGTTGTTTCGCCATTTATCCTCCAATCGGAAATCATTGATAAATCAATTTTTTAAACTAATTATTCAAAACCTTCGGGTCAAGTCGTTATCCTCAAGATAAAAACGGCCCGATACGTTTGACAACATCGCTTAATGGGTACCATCCAAAGCCAGACAGGAATCCAGCCAGACCGGCAAATCACCAGCAGCCAGGCAGCGTTTGAGTTTCTCGCAAATCAAACGATCAGTTGGAAATGCCATCTGTGACGGCAGGTCATCTATCGGAAAAAATCGAACCTGACCGACATCGGATCCGGCTTCCAGTTTTCCCCCAGTCTTTGTTCCCCAGAACCATATTCCGACGGTTTGCTTTTCCAAATCATGGAAATTGGAATGCACATCAAAAACAGGGCCCACGGCTACATCCAGGCCGGTTTCCTCCTTAAACTCCCGCTCGGCTGCCGATCGGATATCTTCATCCCACTCCACATGGCCACAGGGGATACACCACTGGTCGGCAAATGACCCCGTCCTTTTGACCAGCAGTAGTTCATTTTTCTCAACCAGAATCACCGCAACGCCAACCGTGGGGTTGCGATAATGGATCCATCGGCAATGATCACAAAACGGACGCGTTTTTTTACCGATGGATGTTTTTTTTAAAGGCCTCCCACAGAAAGGACAGAATTGGAATTCCATAAAGACTCCTTAATCTTGATGCTCAATATACACAAAAGCCCGGCAAATTTTCCGGGCCCTTGTTAATTATATCTAAAATCGATCAAATTCAACCGGGTTTTGACATATTCTTGAAAATACTTAGATTGTTTTCAAGCGTTTGCCGGGCGACCCTGAGTCCCATAAGACGCAATCAATATCCGGCCTGCAGACGGTCTACAAAATAGGATAAAGGGTGAGAGGACACATCGATTGAATACGAAGGCAATAACCTCAATTCGGATATGCCGGACCTGGCGGCTTTACGAGCGTATTCAGGCTGCAGCCGCAAGAACCGGCATCATTCTATTGCTGATTCTGGTTGTGAGCGCATCTGTCAGCCCGGCGGCCGAACGCAATGCCCGGCACCATCTCCAGGTGGAGCTGTTCCCGAAAATGAAAACGCTGCGGGCGGTAGACGAAATAACGATCGAAAAAAGCCCCGGCGACAGACTGGATTTTAAGCTTTCTCATCGGGCTGAACAAATCGAGGTGATGGTAAACGGCAAGTTTCGGGAATTCGATTTTGAAGATGGACGGCTGCAGGTTGGCCGGGCTGCCGACGAAAAAGACCAGAAAACCCAAATCACCATCCGCTATACGGCAATCTTTGATGACCCCGCCCCCATACGTCCGGTAAATGCCGACAACCCCGGATACGGTGTCAGCGCAACGATCTCCGAACGCGGCAGTTTTTTGCTGGCCGGTTCAGGCTGGTATCCGGAATGGGTCGCAGGGCATTCAATTTATATCCTCAAAGTGATTGCACCCAAGGGCATGCTCGCGGTTACGGCTGGGCAATCAAAGGGGCACGTCACCAAGAACGGCAAAACAGAATCCACCTGGCTCATCAGTGACCCAATCAGAGGCCTTTCTTTATCCGTCGGCGCCTATATTGTGCGGGAGAAAAAGGTGGGAAACATAACCGCAGCCACCTATTTCTTCCCGGAAACCGATCACCTGGCAAATGCGTATCTGGATGCAACCGCCAATTACCTCGCCCTTTATCAGAATCTATTCGGACCGTATCCTTTTAATAAATTTGCAGTGGTCGAAAATTTTTTCCCGACCGGATTTGGATTCCCCTCCTATACCCTGATCGGCGGCACTGTTTTGCGGCTACCCTTTATCATCCGTACCAGTTTGGGGCATGAAATCGCCCATTGCTGGTGGGGCAACGGCGTGCGGGTCGATTACGACGGGGGCAACTGGAGTGAAGCCTTAACGACCTATGTGGCGGATTACCTTTATAAGGAAATGAAATCCGAAGAAGATGCCCGCGGGTATCGTCTGCAGATTTTGCGAAACTATTCTACCCTGGTCAAACCGGGTCAGAATTTTGCGCTCAAGCAGTTCCAGAGCCGGTATGATCCCATTACCAAAACGGTCGGCTACGACAAAGGGGCGATGGTATTCCATATGCTTCGCAGGCAATTGGGAGAAGAAGCTTTCTGGGGCACCCTCAGGGATCTTTACCGGGATCGATTGTTTAAAGCGACATCCTGGACGGACATTCAAAAAGCGTTTGAGACCCGGGGGCAGCGGTCGCTCCAGGATTTTTTTAATCAATGGGTATTTCATAAAGGCACTCCCCGGTTTTACCTGGATGCGGTCCAATCGAAACGCACGGGCGGTATCTGGAAAATTGAAGGCCGTATTGTTCAGGAAAGCCCGCAATTCACCTTTGATTTGGATCTCCTGCTGGAAAGTCACGCTCAAACCGTTTCCAGAACAATGCGGATATCTGACAAAGAGACCGCTTTTCAGATCGTCAGTAAATCCATGCCGCTGAGGCTCGTCGCCGATCCCGACAGCCATATCATGCGGCGCCTTTTTCCAATTGAAATACCGCCGGCAATCAACGCAATTAAAAGTTCTTCTTCGGTATTGGTTGTGTTATCTACAGATCTGGAGCCGCAGGTCAAAAGTGCCGCCCGTACGTTGATCCTTTCTCTGGGATTGAAAAATTACACGTTCGCCGAAGAAAACAAAATCAGCCGTGAACAGCTGTTCGGCAAGGATATATTGATGATTGGTTATCCGCAAAATAAAGTGCTTTTTCGCAATTTGCCCGATCAAATTGCTATCGACCCAAAATCGTTTATTTTAAATAAGAAGGCCTATAAGCAATCATCAGATGTGTTTTTTGGCGTATTTGCCCATCCTTTTTCTGAAAACCGGATCGCGGCCCTGTTTTTCCCGCTGTCATCGCATCAGGCGGAAAGCGTGGCCCGTAAGATCACCCATTACGGCAAATACAGTTACCTGGCGTTTGAAAACGGGCAAAATCGAGCCAAAGGATTTTGGCCCATAGAACAGTCGCCCCTTGAATACCGCTGGAAGGATAAACAGTTGGAATGATGGCAGAATGGATGGTCTACCCCCGCTCCGGCCGATAATAGGACGAAAACCTGATGGAGTGTAAATGTGATCAAAAAATTGTATACTGAAATTTTAACCTCTAATCTGTAAGATATAGGACGATGAACTACTGCAGCAACTGCGGAGATACGGTAAAATTGGGAACCCCGCCCGGTGATGACCGCCCTCGCTACTTATGCGAATCCTGCGGAACAATCCACTACGAAAACCCCAAGGTGGTGGTCGGATGCATACCGGAAATGGATGGAAAAATTTTGCTCTGTCGTCGGGCCATTGAACCTCGCTCCGACAAATGGACCTTACCGGCAGGCTATCTGGAAAACGGCGAAACCGTTACACAGGGTGCTCGACGCGAAACACTTGAAGAAGCCGGGGCCCGTGTTGAAATTTTAGCCCCTTATGCGCTATTTAATATCTGCTATGTCAACCAGGTCTATCTAATGTTCCGGGCGCGTATGGTTGACGCCCATATCAAAGCCGGCAGTGAAAGCAGCGAGGTTCGGTTTTTTTCGGAAAGCGACATTCCCTGGGATCAAATCGCTTTCACCGTGATAGAAGAAACGCTGCGGCAATACTTCAAGGACAGGCCAACCGGATTGTTTCCCTTTCACGTTGGAAACATTCTATAATCCATCTCAAAAATGGAAGTCAATGCAGAGGAGCTTGACGGTTGACGGGTATTTCTTTATTATTCGTATTTGATAAACCGCTCAGGAGAATTTTTTAATGATATTGCGACCCATTAGAATACACCGCATTCCAAAGCCAACCCTATGCGCTCTGGTGATGGGTTTGACGCTTTTAGTGTTTCCCTCCTGCGGCGAGAAAAAGGAACCTGCCAAGGACCCTGGCGTCCAGGCGCAATCCGATAGTTTTACGTTTTTTGATCTGGGCAAAAACTCGAGGCTGTCCAAAAGCATACGTAACGATCTGCGTCAACGGCTGGGCCGTGATGCCATTGAAGGCCGCGGTATAATTGATCTGGAAATCAACTATTACGGTTTCCTTGACCAATATTTTTCTTCTTTGAATGAATTAAACCGGCAATTGAATTCCCCACCGGGAGAAAGAATCGAACACAACATAGTGAAACTCATGTATCGATATGCTCGCAAAGAAAACCTGCCGTTTGATTATGTCGAATTACTCTTTTCAAATTATTCCCAGCTACCCTTGCTGTTTAGAATTAACTTCAAAAAAGACGAAGCCAATATTGTTCAGACACTGAAATCCAAATACGACGACCCCCGGCTGATCGACTGGAAAAATAAAGGCGGTCAATCCATGTACTGGGATAAAAATAACGACATTCTTGTCGTATCCCTTGTTCCCGATCAATTTGGCAATCCTGAATATCAAATCAGCATCTTTTTTGTCGAAAATATCAAAGCGCTGCTGAAAACCGAAAGCGCCGAGAAAGAAAGCCAGGAGAGCCAGAGGGCTAAGTCGGGTAAAACCGCCTTTTGATTACTAAAATTTATTTAAGGATAAAAATATGACACAAAAGCAATTAAACAATACTGACCAGTTTTTGTTAAATGTCCACTTAAAGGACTATGAGTTAACAAGAGAAGAAATGGTTTTGCGGTTAAAGGAAAAAAATTCACTATTAAGATATCTTATACTGCTGATTGGCGCTGTAATAGCCGGCTTGTGGTCAAATCAAACTGGAACGACTAATAATCTCATCTTAATGATTATTTTTCTAATTATAATTCCAATAATATCCACTATTTTGGTTTTTCTTTACAATTGGCATGAC
>CBDUUO010000064.1:0-11187 GCA_965370395.1 uncultured bacterium | reverse complement strand
AAGCACAAGCAGAAATTAGCTTGGCCCGGGGAGATGGTGAGAAGGCAATACAGTTTGCAGAAAAGTCTCTTCACCAAAGCCAGGAATCTGGAAGGGTAAAGTATCAAGCCGCCGCGCTCGAGACACGCGGCAAGGCACTTGTTTTGATAGGCGAGAAAAAGAACAAAGGGATTGAAAACCTTCGAGAGGCAATTCAGCTTGTTCGTCCAGGTCAAGACCCTTTGATGTTTCTTCGTGCTGGGTATGCACTCCTTTGCGTCGAGAGGGACGAAAAACTTATAGCGGAAGTCGAGGCGGTGATAACCCAAATAAAAGATTCACTTCTCAATACACCCCTGCACCGGCCATTTGAGGACGCAGAGCCGGTGCGGATGCTTTCCCAATTTGTCTGAAATTATCCTAAGAAACCTCCGAAACTGCTGAGAATTTACAGGAATTTCTGAATTAATCAGTGACTTTCTATATAGCGTGAAGACTAAGAGCTGTGGTGACTATCAATTAGCGGCTTTAGATTTATCGATTTCTAACTGAATAAACGGCTATAATCTTGTGTTAGTTTCCAGCGTCGTTTCTATTGACTGGATTTAACCTTTGTGCTATCAAAAACATGGCGCAAGGATCGGTGTCTCGAGGGCATTATTCAAACCAGTTTGACTGTAATGATCCCCAACCATTGGCCCTTGCGCTTTTTATATTTCACCTCGCCGACTTCAGGGAACCATTACACCTCACACGTTTAGCCTTCTTTTGAGATCTGCCATAAAAGTCACCCTTTGACATCCATTAAAACGGTGTGATACTCAAACGCTAGATGTAAAATTAGCCAAATTTCATGTAGCGGCAAGAGATAGGACCTTGATTTTGATAGGTTGTTCGACATATCCCTGCTTAAAATCAAAAAGGATTGAGAAAAATGATGCCTGACGATGTCAAACAAATTGTGAAGACCCGTTATGACAAATTCGCTGAAACAGGTGGTAGCAAGGATTCCTGTTGACCGAGTAAACAACAGCCTGGTTCAGGCTATGCAGTTGGCCAAGGGCTTTATAGCGAAGAAGAGCTTTCCTTGGCCCCGGAGGTAGCGCTCAATCTCTCCCGGGGATGTGGCAATCCAACCGGTTTTGCGAACCTTAAGCCTGGGGATGTTGTCGTGGATTTCGGTTGCGGTGGCGGGATTGATGTCATTTTGGCTGCCCGCAAAGTCGGGAAAGAAGGCAGAGTCGTCGGCGTAGATTTTGCTTCTCAAATGATTGAACGTGCAAAGAAAGCTGTGATTGATTCTGGGTTGCAAAAATGGGACATTGAACTCCGGGTTGCGGATATGGGGGAGTCGCAACTTCCAGGAGGGTGCGCTGATGTCGTTATATCTAACTGCGTCATCAACCTATGCCCTGACAAAGACGCAGTCTATGAAGAAGCTTTCCGAATACTCAAACACGGTGGCCGTCTCGCTATTTCTGATATCGTCTTAAATGAGAATATAGATTCTCAATTGCAAGAGCGTTTTCAGTTGACATGGGCTGGATGCTTGGGAGGAGCTATCCTTGAAGAGAGCTACTGGCATACGATGAGAAAAGCCGGTTTTACTGAGTTTCAGATAGTGTCCCGTCATACTCTCACCCCCATGGAACTCAAAGCAATGGCGTGTTGTCCGGGTGAAGAGTTTACACCGCCCCCCAACAATGAAGACCTCGAAATTGTGCAAGGGAAAGTTGACAGTGTTAAGTTCACGGCTATAAAGCCACCTCCGGCTTGAATGATAGAATCCTTTGCATTTTTAAGTTGAAGACTATCTGATCCATTCTACAAATTTATAAAATATCGTAATGTTGTCGGTCTTGGCAAGTAGTGTGCGGAATTGATAACCATAACATACATGAAATTTTACCAATTCTTGGATTATCTCAATAAATCCATAATTTCATGATATTTGGTTTTCCGGCAAGAAATATGCGATTAAATTCTTGATCCGAATACTATTTTCGATTATAAATTCATAATAATTTGTTTCGATCAATTTGAAACGACATTCCAGCTGAATTTAGCTCATTCTCACCGCACTTCCAGTCTCTGCTTTTGGTAATTTTTGCATGTGAAATACATGTTTAAACACCTTTAAAAGAAGGGATGGAAAATGGCTACAAACCGTAAGTTCCTTCTTGCTTCTACCGTATCTATCCTCTTACTATTTACCCTCTCACAAAATAGCCAAGCAAAAATCTATGAGTGGAATGATTTCACGAAACCATTCACTAAGCAGCTTAATGTAACAATCCCTATCACTGTCGAAGTTGATTTGCCCGATTTCATATTTAAAAATTATAGAGAAATACCACTGGTTTTTGAACATTCGGGTTTAGGATTTCATATATCATCAGGAATACGAATTTCAGGAACCCTCACAATAAACGAACAGGGTCGGTCGCAAAGATATCGGTTCGGCCATAAACAATACTCAGACGAACCAATTCGATTATTAATAAAGACAAAGGAATTAAAAACAGGACTGAATAAGCTTCGCTTCAATAGTGCCAGTACGTACTCGTGGGGATCAAGATATAGAATTTATAAAATGTATTTTGATCTACCAGATATTGAGAAAATTAGAACGGTCTCGTCAAAGTCACCTTCACCTTCAGAAATTGATCGCAAAAAACCTAAATCGCTGTCCCAAAAAGTCCAGAAAGATACCACCCCACCAGAGATCATTATCACCTCCCATGACATTTCAAGGGGCATAAGACCCATACAGAATCAAAAAAAAGTGAAGATCAGCGGCAAGGCCTACGATGAGAATGGAATTGTGGAAATCACGGTAAATAATAAAGACGCCATTTTTGATGAAGCCGGCAATTTCGAGACAGATGTTTATCTCAAAATGGGTAAAAACCAAATCGTCGTCAGTGCCATGGATGTATACGAGAACCGGGCGAACAAAGAATTTACGATAACAAGAATAGCTTCAAAGAGGCCTTCGAAAGCAAAAGTTGCTGAAGCGACCGCTGGCAACTATTATGCGCTGGTGATCGGAAACAATAATTATCAGTACTTAAGAAGGTTGGAAACCGCCCAAAATGATGCCAGAAAAGTGGCTGAAACTTTAAAGCTTCGCTATGGATTTGATACTAATTTGTTGCTGGATGCCGACCGGGATGCCATCTTAGACGCCATCAATGATTTTAGAGGAATCTTGAAACAAGATGACCAATTTCTCATTTATTATGCTGGCCACGGAAGTTTTGATAAAATAGCCGGCAAGGCTTATTGGCTGCCGGTGGATGCGCAAAGAAACAATGACAAAAACTGGATTATCGTAGATACCATCACCTCAAATATAAAGAGAATTTCATCAAACCATGTTCTCATCGTAGCTGACAGTTGCTATTCAGGTACATTTACCAGAACAAGCTCTTTGGCAAAGCTTGAGTCGGCTCAAAAAAGAAGAGTCTATTTAAAGAAGATGCAGGCAAAGAAATCAAGAACCCTGTTGGCCAGTGGTGGCAATGAGCCCGTATCGGATATTGGTGGAGAGGGGAATTCGGTATTTGCGAAGGCATTTTTAGTTGGTTTAACAAATATGGATCTAAATGGATTTACCGCTGAAGAACTCTACATTCAATATATTAAAGAGATGGTTGCCGGAAGCTCAGATCAAACACCTGAATATAATATTATCAGAAACTCCGGCCATGAAGGTGGAGATTTTGTTTTTAAGAGAAAAAATTAACACGGAATTTAAAATCATTTATCTATATGGGAGGGTAAAATGAAGAAAAACTTGAAAGATAATCATTACTCTTTTTTTATTGGATTGCTGATTCTTATGCTCACGCTTGGTGGTTGTGCGACTATGAAGCCTTCTGCTCTTGGTCCTGACGGTAAACAATTAGATGTATCAGAGGAATCCATTGCCTTACTCAGTGTCAAAGTAGCAAACAAATATAAGACTGGTTATCAGCCGGATATTAAAAATGTTTTTATTTGGGAAGATAAAAGTGAAGATAGAAAAAAATATTCTTTTGCTGTGGAAGAAAAAATATAATGAGGTCGAGAATGAGTTTAATGAATATTTGATCAGTTTTCAGTTACCACCTGGCAAATACGAAATACGAGAATTTTTCGCTCAAAAGTGGGCATTTCCCGTGATTGGGTCATTCACGCTACCGATTTACGCCGATTTTAGTATTGCACCAAATGAAATTGTATACTTAGGAAATATAGATGCTCGTATAATAGAAAGAACATCCGATGATGAGTTGCGTGCAGGCCTGGTAATTCCGTTAATTGACCAGGCGGTAACAGGGGCTTCAGCGGGGACATTTGTTATAGAAATAACAGATCGTTTTAATGATGATATTGAAAAGTTCAAACAAAAATATCATCAATTAACAGGTTGCGATATAATAAATTTAACACTACCCCCGTGGAAAAAGCCAACCACAGAGGACATGCAATAACAATTGCTATCAATTAAATGCATCGGATATCCAACGCTTGCACGTTGTCTACCGGTGATTTCACCGTTATTCAAGATATCCAACGTATCAGCGATATTGACGTTTTCAAAAACCTGAGATAACCATAACATATATGAAATTTAACCAATTCTTGGATTGTCTCAATATATCTTTTATTTTAAATTGTTCATATCATTCTATACGAAAAGAAGGAATAGGCATGTTTAGATACATCCGGGTTATTTACATTGTACTAATTTTAGTAATCTTGATGACGGGGTGTACCACCATTTACAAACCTGCAGTTGACGAGCGCAGCGTTGGTGAACAATATGATGATGAGAAGATAACAATGGCTATCAGGAATAAATTTTCAGATGACGAAAAGATCAAATACTTTGACATCTCCACCTACGTCTACAATGGCCATGTATTTCTGGTTGGAGAATATGAGACTGCGGACCAAAAGAATCAGGCCGTGAAATTAGCCCGACAGGTCGAAGGCGTAAAATCCGTGACGGATTATTTCCTGCCAAAGAAGAAAGACGAGACCTGCGGGACGACGGCCAACCTTGAATTAATGGCCAAAGTAAAAAAAGATCTGATTGGCGATGGAGATATTTCCTCAACCCAGATCGAGGTTAAGGCATTGCAATGCAACATTATTCTTTTGGGTTTGGTGGCTTCGGCCGATGAAATAAGCAAAGCAACTGCCCATGCAAAAGCGGCAGAAGGTGTGCGTAGCGTAAAGTCATTTTTAAAGATCCAAAAATAGAAAATGGTGTCAGAAATGATTTTATACAAATTACACTGACCTTCAGACAGAAATTAGCCCTAGATTTGAACTTACTGATATCTCCAACTAATTACAGCTTTTTGAAACCTAGTAATTGTTGTGATATCGTCAAAAAAATATGATATCCACAAGTAGACCCTAAACGTGTATACTCTCAATGTATCTGTATTGCGACACGGAGCCGCGTATTTTGAAGGGTAACATTACAGAGGTGATGATATCCAGATCCGTATAATTACTTGTTGGCCTACAGGAGAATGAGATAACATGACCGAAGGAATATTGCTTTTTTTGCTGACACTGGTTGCATCCGGAATCGGGACGGCGACGGGGTTCGGTACTTCAACAATCATGATTCCTGTGCTGACATTGTTCGTGCCGATACCTATAGCGCTCCTCTTCGTGGGTATTATCCATCTGTGTGGCGATGTTTGGAAAGTCCTCCTATTCAAGAAAGGCTTTGATTGGAAGCTCGTCCTTGGGTTCGGGCTTTCCGGAATTGCCGCCAGTTTCCTTGGTGCTTCTCTCTCGCTCCAAGCCACAACCCTGCCATTGAAAAGGATGCTGGGTGCGTTCCTGATTCTTTACGTCATTTTCCTTTTCCTGAAACGAGAATGGGCCTTGCCCAAGACCCAGGGCACAGCGGTCTGTGGAGGCCTGCTCTCCGGTCTGTTCGCCGGTTTTTTTGGTGTCGGCGGTGCGGTTCGTGGCGCTTTTCTCACTGCGTTCAATCTGCGCAAAGAAGTGTATGTCTTCACTTCCGGCTTGATTGCGCTGTTCATCGATGTAACTCGCGTATCGCGGTACGTTTGGGGCGGAACACGTCTGGAAGAAAGCCTTCTCTACGCACTATCCGCCTGCATTCCGATTTCCTTTCTTGGTGCCTATGCCGCGAAGAAATCGCTGGACAGGTTGCCACAGAGATTCTTTCGCGTCTTTGTCGGGATTTTTCTTGCTACAGTCGGGGTCAAGCTTCTAGTATGGTCGTAAACAGAATAGAAGACAGCCAACAAAATGATGGAGCAGATGCCTAAAGCTGGCCACTTTGCAGGGATTAACCTCTATGAAATTTTGATTATATTTTGGAGAAGGGGGACGCCCATAAATATCTAATAATTTATATCTTAACTCACTGAGATTTCCACAATGTTGCCAGAGGGCCGCCATGACCTCCAAATGATGGGGAACATAGAATAGAGGGGACGTCTCAACTTATTAATTTTCGATCCGATCACATGAACTAAGTTTAAAAGTTAAGAACGTCCCCATTCTCATTAACCGGGCACCACTGACCTGGAATATCTATGAATTTCGCTTCAATCGCCAACGTCCTGGGAAAACTGCTGATTGCTACCGGCAGTACAATGGCGTTTCCTTTGATCTGTTCCCTTTATTATAAGGAAAATGATCTGTATGCGATATTCGTCTCCGCTATCATCATCATTCTATTGGGGCTGCCCATCTGGTGGGTTTTTCGAAAAAGCCATGAGTTAGACATCAAAGACGGTTTTTTCATCGCCGTCTTTGGATGGCTGTTGATCTCCGCCGTATCCGGGCTGCCTTTTATGATCCACGGATCGATTCCTTCCTTTACCGACGCATTTTTCGAAATGATGTCCGGTTATACCACCAGCGGAGCGACCATTCTCACGGATATCGAAGTGATGCCGCACGGACTGTTGTTTTGGCGAAGCCAAACCCATTTGCTGGGTGGTATGGGTTTTTTGACATTGATAGTGATATTTCTGCCGCAAGGCATGGGCGGGCTGCGCTTATTTCGGGCAGAGTCGAGCCCCGGTCAGGTGATCACCAAAGAGAGATTCATCCCCCGCAACAAAGATACGATGGTCTGGCTCTGGGGAATCTATCTGGCCTTGAACCTTTTGGAAACCCTCTTGTTATGTCTGGGCGGAATGTCGCTTTTCGATTCATTGTGTCATTCGTTCGGAACCGTGTCGACATCCGGCTATTCCCCCTGGAACGCCAGCATCGGGCATTACAACAACGCCTACTTTGACTGGATCATCATTTTGTTCATGTTTTTGGGCGGAATGACCTTCATGCTGTTTTATTTCATGCTGCAAGGCAACTGGCACGTATTGAAAATCAACACCGAATTTCGTTGGTATGTGGGTTTTCTGCTGTTTTTTTGCGGCATGGTTTCATGGATTTTGTGGAAGGAAAACACGTATGGCAGCTTGCTGGATTCCATTCGATACGCGACCTTCCAGGTCACCTCCCTCCTAACCACCACCGGCTTCACTACCGCCGATTATGAAAAATGGCCTCAGGCCGCGCAGATGTTTCTTTACGCGGTGTGCTTTATCGGAGCCTGTGCCGGATCGACCACTAGCGGTATCAAGGTCGTCCATTACGTCATTATCTGGAAATACGGGGTTGCCTCGATCAAACGCATATTTTTTAAACCCATGGCGGTCATATCCGTCCGACTGAACCAGCGTCCGGTCGATCCCCGAATCATCGACCTGGCCGTCTGTTATTTCATCGTCAACATCTTCCTGGTGCTGGGAGGGGGGTGTTTTATGGTGTTGGTGGATGATATGGACTATGTCACCGGCATGAGTTCGGTCATTGCCACCCTCATGAACATCGGTCCGGGATTCGGCGCGGTGGGACCGTCTGAAAACTATGCCCATATTTCCGATGTGGCTAAATGGTTCTTATCCTGGAATATGCTCGTGGGCCGACTGGAGATGTTTTCAGCCTTGGTGATATTCTATCCGTCCTTCTGGAAGAGATAAATTGAAACCGCTTTCAGAGACGAAATCAAGTTAAAAATAATTTCTGCACATCTTTTAGATGGGACGAAATACAAACGACGATAATCCGCTCATCACTGTGGATGTGGGTATCGCCCACTGCGACTTGCCACGCACCGTCGCGGTAAATTGCACCGATCATGATCTTGCCGTAGAGAGAAGTATCCAATTTGGAAAGGGGTTTGCGGGTGATCGGCGAGTTGGGAGCGGCAACGAGCTCTACCACTTCCGCCTCAAAGCCGTGCAGATGGGCCACGGAAAGCAATTCCCCCCGGCGGATGAACTTGAGTATTTCGTTGCCTGCCAGAATTTTTTTGTTCAAGGCAATATCCGATCCCATCGTCGCCGCCAGCACCAAGTAATCTTCTTTGTTGACCATAGCGATGCATTTTCTCTGTTTGGCCTGTGAATGATTATTATGAGTGTTCATGATGTGCTTTGCCAGCACGCAGCTCATGATGTTGGTCTCATTCTCGCCTGTGGCGGTGATAAAGGTGTCCATATCCAAAAGCCCTGCGGATAACAGAACGTTTGTATCCGAACCGTCTCCATGCAAGACCTCTGCGTTGTCTAAAGCAAAGGACAACTCCTGGGCACATTTTTCATCTTTTTCAATCAACCGAACCTCGAATGACTTTCCCAAAAGCTCGGCCAGGCGGCGACCCACCAGGCCGCCTCCTAGAATCATCACCCGATGGCGCTTCTGCTGTTGAACGTCCGTCATCTCCATCAACTTCGGCAAATTTTCGTTGCTGGCCATGAAAAAGGCCTGATCCTGAGGCAAGAGCTCATGCTCCCCGCCGGGTATGATCGTCGTAATTCCGCGCGCAACTGCAACGACCCGGAATGGAAAATCCCGATGCTCTTGGGAAATTTCTTTCAGGCTTCTGTATGCCAGCGGCGATGCGTCATGAATGCGGGTGGCCATGACCTGAATTTGTCCCTCGGCCACATCGATGATATCGTTGCCTGCTCGAAGTTTGATCAGCCGCACGATCTCTTGAGCAGCCAGTTCTTCGGGGTGAATGATCAGGTCGATTTTTAAATCTTTGGTGTTGAGGATTGAACCTTCATTCCCAAATTCCAGGGAGCGAACCCGGGCGATCTTGCGCTGAATGCCAAAGCGGTCCGCAATCAAGGAGGCCATCATGTTGACGGCGTCATTGTCGGTGACGGCAATGAGGTAATCCATCTTCTCTGCGCTGGCTTCACGCCAGCATTCGATGCTTATGGCATTGCCCTGAATCAGCCGGGCATCCAGACTCCCATCGGCTTGGCGAATCAACCCGCCGTCCGATTCGATGACCGTGATCGCGTAACCTTCATGCGCCAGCCGTTTGGACAGATAAACCCCGACGCCGCCAAGTCCCAGGATCAAGATATTCGTAGACTCTGTCGATTTCTTCAAAGCCATAGGTTAAAACAACGTTTCGTTGCTCCAAATTTGAGTTTTTTGCGCGCCGTCCCGCCGGAACCGGTCGAAAAACTCCACAATTAATACGTAATCCGACCCGCATTGTCAACTTACGGTATGATTCCGCTGTCGGAATTTGAGGGCCGTTGTTTACTAATTATACTTATGTTGTTCTCGAAATTTATTCGATTGTACAAATGATAAACACATCCCCATTTTTACTTCCAAAAACTATTTGTCTTGCTCAACCCAGAATTGATATACCAAAATAACAGAACTATCGAAATTACACTACGTTGAGACTATCCCATAAAAGTCAGGCTTGTAAAAACCTGTGTGATCTTGCCATTATATGGAATATGGCAAAGTTACATGTATGCTTTGGATATGTCAATCGGGAAACAGAACGTTTATGGATAAAGGAAATATGAAAACTTATTATTGGTTCTCACAGCTCTCTGTTAAACAACGGATTTGGTTGTTTGCAACAGCCGCCCTAATGCTGGCTATCGTATCCATCGGTTTTTTAATGCATCCGGCTGCCAAATCAAAGAAGGCAATCAACTTCAGCGTTGATATGTCAGTCCGGCATATTGCCCCTAAACTTGGCGTCACTGGGAAAGCCCTTGCCCGTGAACTTAAACTGCCGCTCGATGTTTCCAAGAAAAAACCTCTCGGAAAATTAGGCGTGACACACGAAGAACTTCAGCATGTAGTCCAGCACCTTCTTTCTCATCGTGATGCCACACTTAAGTACTATGTTTATGTGGCATTGGTGTTAGGGGGCCTTGTTTTTCTCACTATGCTGGGGCGACCAGACGGATCCGATGCCAAACAAAGGCATGATTGGTATCCCAGATCTCCGTATATTGTTTGTCTCTTGCTTTCAGTAGTCGTGGCTGGATTTCTTTTGGGAAAATCACCTAACCCTATGGAGGGCATCGTTAAGGTATTCAAATCCATGGTAGGGCTCTATCCTGATCCAAAAGCCAAAGTAATAGCCTTCGTTTTTTTCATCATACTTGCTGTTGTTGGGAATAAGATGATTTGTGGCTGGGCGTGTCCTTTTGGCGCTTTTCAGGAGTTAATTTATAGCTTGCCCATTCTGCGAAAAATTAAACAGAAAAAACTCCCATTTATTTTGACAAATACAATCAGAGCAGGTCTTTTTATCGCCATGTTACTCTTCCTGTTCGGTGTCATTGGAGGTCGCAAGGGAACCGTTATTTATCACTATGTTAATCCCTTTAATCTGTTTGATCTCGATTTTGAAACCTTTAGTATTTTGCTGACGGTTATTATTGCCTTGTTGGGATCATTCATTATCTACCGTCCCTTTTGTCAGTTCATTTGCCCTTTTGGTTTTGTTTCATGGATAGCTGAGCGATTCAGTATTATTCGGGTTCGAATTGACAAAGATGAGTGTACCCAATGCAGTGTCTGTGTAACGGTATGCCCTTTGGAGGCCGCTAAAGGTCTTGTTGGTGGCAAGAAAATGCCCGCAGATTGTTTCAGTTGTGCTCGTTGCCTGAATGTTTGCCCAGTTGATGCTATTCAATATAAATCTGTCTTTAAAAACAGCATAACATAACGCGCGCCACCTGACTGCTATTCCGCTGCGCTTCATAGCGGCAGGTGAGTTGGGTCGTTAGAAATTGAAAAGGAAAACCGTTATGACGTCTATTAAATCAGATCGATCCATTGGGATTTGGATTATTACTGTTATCGCAGTTGTGTTTG
>CBDUUO010000063.1:0-11211 GCA_965370395.1 uncultured bacterium | reverse complement strand
GCAAAACCGAAGACCCGCTGGGGTGGATTGTGCCCGTGGGATAATAATAGGTGTCAGGTTTCAGGTTTTGTCAGAGGACAGAGGTCGGACAACAGAAGACAGATAGCTAAAACCGGAGGATGATACACCTTGTCTGTCCTCTGTTTTCTGTCATCTGTTTTCAGTTTTTTGACACCTGACACCCGACACCTGACACCTTGCTATTTAGCGTTCCAATAAACCATCGCTCAAAAAATGATTCAGGAGATATTTATGACCAAACCTGAGGCTGCGGGTCATCTGCCCGCATTTGTCGAAAAGATGCAAAACGAAGGACTGCAGCCTCTGGTAATAGATACATTTGCTTATTACTACAATCAGGTGCTGACCGGTGAAACCGGCCTGGTGTACGATCGGGAGATTCAACCGGTTGAAACCCGTGAAATAGAGAATTTCAAAAATTTAAAAAAACATGCCGCTGCCGGTCAACGCGCTTTGGATCATTCCGTAAGAATTGTTTTAAACGGCGGTCTGGGAACCACCATGGGGTTGACCGGACCCAAGTCATTAATTGAAGCCAAAAACGGAAAAACGTTTCTTGAAATTATCTTAAAGCAGGCTGAGAACAGCGGGGTCCTGCTGGTTTTAATGAACAGCTTTAAAACTCATGATGCAACCCTGGCGGCCCTGGACAAAATAAAACCTTCCCCAACACCGCACCAATTTATCCAGCACAGGTTTCCCAAAATCCGGCAGCAGGATCTGGCCCCGGCAACATGGCCGCAAAATCAGGAATTGGAGTGGAACCCGCCGGGCCACGGCGATGTGTTTACGGCCCTCAGTACGTCCGGGATGCTTGAAATCCTGCTGGAAAATGGAATTCAGTATGCATTTATCCACAACCTGGATAATCTCGGGGCCCGCATGGAAACGACGCTGCTGGGTTATTTTGCCGAACACCAATTCCCGTTTATGATGGAAGTGGCTGAAAAAACCCCGGCTGACATTAAAGGCGGGCATCTGGCCAGACATCACAGCGGAAGACTTATTTTACGTGAGGCCGCCCAATGCCCCCAAGATGAAATAACGGCATTTCAGGATATTTCCCGTTACCGCTTTTTCAACACCAATAACATCTGGATCAATTTAGAATCATTAAAAGCGCTGTTTGCAAAAGAACACACCATTCATCTTCCAATGATCCTCAATCCTAAAACCGTGGACCCCAGAAATGAAAGCAGTCCGCCGGTATTCCAGATTGAAACCGCCATGGGAGCGGCCATTTCGCTTTTTGAGGGCACCACGGCTGTCAAGGTTCCACGATCCCGATTTTTTCCGGTTAAATCGTGCAATGACCTTCTGGCACTGCGTTCAGACTGTTATGTGTTGGGCGAAAAAGAGACCCTGCAGATAAACCCGAAACGAATTGCGGCCAACAGACCGGATACCATCAAGGTCAGACTCGAGCCGAAGTATTACGGAAAAATAGATCTTCTGGAAGAACGCTTTAGGGAAGGCCTGCCTTCTTTAGTGGATTGTGAATCCCTTAGCATCGAAGGCGATGTTTATTTTGAAAGCCATGTCACTATCAAAGGCATAGTGTCGATTAAAAACAGCCACAAAACCCCGGCCGTCATCAAAAAAGGAACGGTCATCGACAGCGACATGGTCTTCTGAGCTTCTATCTTACCTGTCTGGAAGTCACTATATCAAAGCTAGATTTCGCTGAAGCATAGTACATAGAGCATGGCGCTCTGCACTCTACCCTTGATTCCGCAATCCAAAATCCGAAATCCCCAATCCGCAATCACCTACTCCCTATTTCGAATCAAATATTGAATCGTGACCTTATCCTTAGAACCCGGTGCGCTTTTTAAAGACGCCGGATTCAGGACCAGATTGGCCGTAATTTCGCCTTTGCCGCTCAAATTATCTAGCAGCACTTTTTCGGTATAAATTGTCGCTATTTTTTCAAGAATGCGCTTGCCACCCACAATTTCAACCTTTTCGGGATCCGTTACAGAATCAATCAGAATCAAATTGCCGGGAAGTTTGCCCACCCAATCGATTTGCACCGGCAATTCTTTTTTTATGGTTTCATCAATAACGACATCGATAACCGGTGGTATCACTTCGCGTAACAATATTCCGGGCGGCAACGAAATGTTTTCAGGCGTAATGGAAAAAGAGTTGGGACCGATGACGGACTTGCTCAAATCCAGACGAACATTGACCTGATCCGGTGTGATCGATTTAACCAAAGGACCGGATCCACTTAATACCAGGCTAACGGATTTCACTGAGGTATCGACAATTTCGGTGCCGGCCGCCCGATTCATATAATCCACCGGGATATCAAGGGAAACCAGCGTATCCTGCCCTCTGGAAACACTGAACCAGATGCCGGTGATAAACACAACGGACAACATGGCAGCAACCGTAATTTCAAGACCTTCCTTTCTGACAGCCCCTTTCTTGAGGGCCGCAGTTCCCACATGTTCCTGGATGTTTTCTTTCAGGGTCTGTTTTTGCTTAATCTCCCGCAGGCGGTTGCCTTTGGCGACAAGCACATCACCTCTTTCCTCGGATATGACAATGATCAGGGCATCGGTTGCTTCCGCCAGTCCCAGAGCGGCCCGATGCCGGGTGCCGTAATGTGACGGTAAATCATCGCGATGAGATAAAGGCAAAATGGCACCGACAACCGTAATCTGATCTCCCTGAACAATAGCAGCGCCGTCATGAACCGGATTATCCGGCCAGAATATACTGGCTATCATCTCTTTGGTGATCAATCCTTTCCACGGAGTGCCCCCCTGCACCGCATCGCTCAGGTCTTCTTTTCCCGGGAAAACAATCAATGCCCCGCATTTGCGCTTCGCCATTTGAAACACACTGTCGGCAATAATTTCCGTCGGTGTAATGGCGGATTTATAAGATAATCCCCAGAGGATGGATTTTAAATTTTTGGCCTGCAGTACCCGGCGAATTTCATTGCGGAAGACAACGATAATAATTATGGCACCGACAGCCACGATACCCTGCACCACCCAGCTGGTAATGATTAATCCTATAGAGATGGCAATTCGCTGCAGAAACCACAGTACGGTCATGCCGATGAGCACCCGAAAAACGTTGGTCCCTCTGAAAAGAACGTAAAAGCGGAACAGGATATAGCTGTTTAAGATAATATCAACGACATCCTGCCAGCGAATGGTGGATAGGAATAAGAGGAATTTTTCCATTGCGACTAATCCGTGACGCTGAATCTTAAGACACTCAAAACATTGCCCTTACCATCGGTGATTTCCACCCGCCAGGGACCGATATCGGTTTTCCGCAGCTGAATGCTGCTAAAAGCTGACCAACGTGGCGGCTTGAGTGTTAGCCGAATTTTGGCGCTGGGCACATCACGATGATACCAGTTATGGTAGATAATCACTTTTTGCGGCACCTGATCAAACGATGAATAGCACACCGCTTTCTTTTGGTTGACGGAAAAAATGATGGTCGGGTTGCGGGGGGCGTTGGCAAAAATTTCTTCACACATTACCGCCTTAAATAAACTTAGCTGCGAAGCATTTGCACTGCTTACATTTTTCAATGGAAATAATGATAAAAGAAGAAAAAGTTGAATTGCGGCAATGGCTCCAAAGATGAAAACTAAACGATATCTCATATTCGCTCGTTCCAAATCCATTTTTAGCCTATTGGCGATTAAATCTAAATGGTATACAGCTGAATGTTCCCGGATACAGCTAAAGCAAAGATCGATAAATCAATAAAAATTTCTTATACTTATATTTTTTGTTTTTCAAGAGGAAATTCAGTTTTGTCATTTGCAAATTCATATAGAATTATATATTTTAAGCTCTTATTTGATGAACTCGTAAAAAGGCTGCTTTTCTGACTTTTTACGAGATTATCTTATTTCGAAAAGTAAAAAAAGTCATCCAACACTATGACCCAAGATGCCCAAATAGTGCAAGACCCTTCACCGGGAACCCGGATGGTTCGCTTCTGCGGGGATATGCTGACCTTCACCCTGATACTGCCGCAATTTGAATCCGGTACCGCATGGGTGCGCACCAATATCGGTCATGCAAAAATCATCAGAGACGAAATTATCAGGGAACTAGAAAATAATGAAACGCCTTTAGGGAGAGCCTGGTTTGACATTCCCATGAAGCGGGTCGATGAACGGCGCTTTGAGGCGACCCTGCCTTTATACGAGATGGGTCATTTTGAAGCTAAATGCTTTTTCTTAAAAAAGGGAGCGGTTGAGCCCACCTGGCCGCCCGGTCCAAACACCGCCGTTAATGTTGAATCGGCCGATGCCTGCTGTGCCAACATCATTTATAATGCGTTTGTAAGGCAATTCGGTCCAAATAAGGGCGGAACCCGGATGCTCGAGCCGTCCGATGAAGCGTGCGTCCGGAAGCTGGATCAAAACGGTTATGCCGTGATTCCGCCATCCGGAACCTTTCGTGACCTGATGGCAGAGCTTGACTTTATTATAGATGAACTCGGCTGCCGTATTCTTTTGCTGTTGCCAATCCACCCCACACCGACAACCTATGGACGCATGGGAAGATTCGGCAGCCCTTACGCCGCTTTGAGCTTTACCGCGGTTGACCCTGCTCTAGCTGAATTTGATCCGCATGCCACGCCGCTGGAACAATTTATCGAACTGGTGGACGCGGTTCATCAACGCAATGCCAAAATCCTAATTGACATTGCCATCAATCATACCGGCTGGGCTGCCAGTCTGCATGAAACTCATCCGCATTGGCTGGTCAGAAGCGCCGAAGGCCGAATTGAAGTCCCCGGCGCCTGGGGCGTTGCCTGGGAGGATCTAACCAAACTGGATTATTCACAACCGGGCCTGTGGCAATACATGGCTGATGTCTTCATCAAGTGGTGCCGGCGGGGCGTAGACGGCTTCCGCTGTGATGCCGGTTACATGATACCGGCTGCCGCCTGGAAATACATTGTTGCCAAGGTAAGGGCGCAATTCCCGGAGGTCGTATTTTTGCTCGAAGGCCTGGGCGGCAAAATTTCGGTGACGCGCAAGCTATTAAATACCGCCAATTTAAATTGGGCCTACTCCGAGCTGTTTCAAAATTATGACCGCAGCCAGATCGAACATTACCTGCCGGAAGCGATCGATATTTCAAACGCTGACGGCATAACGGTGCATTTTGCCGAAACCCATGACAACCCCAGACTGGCCCGGCAATCCGAAACCTATGCCCGCATGCGCACGGCCCTGTGTGCCCTGAGTTCCCACAACGGCGCGTTTGGTTTTGCCAACGGGGTGGAATGGTTTGCTGCTGAGAAAATCAACGTCCACGACGCGCCTTCATTAAACTGGGGGGCAGAATCCAATCAGGTCGCGGAAATCCGGCGGCTCAGTCATTTGCTAAAGGTCCATCCGGCGTTTCACGAAGACGCCGCCTTAAGCATGCACCAGAAAAATGACGGTAATTTTATCGTCCTGAAACGGCAGCACCCCGGGTCCGAAAAAATCCTGCTGATCATTGTCAACCTGGACCCTGAAAACCAGACAGCGGCTACGTGGGATCAGGCCTCAACCGGTTTTAAAGGATCTGCATTTTATGATCTGCTGACCGGAGAGGAAATAACGCTAACCGAATCCAATGGGTTGCACACCCTGCCGCTGAAACCCGGACAGGTTCTTTGTCTTTCAGCCCGCGCCGAAGATCTGCAACACATTCAAAATTTTCCCAAACAACCCTTCCTGTTGCCCGAGCGAATTGAACAGCAGCGGCTGTATGCCAAAGCCCTTGAAGTGGTCTCATATGATCAGGGAATGAAACATCTCAAAAATTTCGACCTGAATCAGGCAGGGCAACAGCTGAAGGAAAATCCGCTGGAATTTTGCAGCCGGCTATCTACCCATGGCCGGAAACCAGGGGTCATCACCTGGCAGTGGCCGCAGGACCTGCCGCGGGAAGTCATGATTCCCCCGGATCATTTTCTACTCATTCTTGCCGACCGTGGTTTTCGGGCCCGTATAATGGATGGCGACCGAACGGTCGCATCGGAAGTAAGCCTGCCGGGAGCAGATGGAAATGGGAAACACTTTGCTTTGTTTCTGCCATTCCCAGTTCCCAGAACCCTAAAAGCTTACACCCTGGCGCTTTCCATCTATTATTCAGAGGGCGGCCGGCATGAAGAAGCCCGTTTGCTGGTTCTGACCCGACCGAAAGATGTTCGTGTAAAACAGATATTTGAGCATTCCGAATTGCTGCACGAAGATTTTATCTGTCTGGGAACCAACGGCCGCGGGACCATGCTGCATAGCGCAGTTTCCTGGGGAAAGCTGACCAGCCGTTATGATGGACTGCTGGCAGCCAACATGAATCCGCTGTACCCAGAAGACCGCTGGATAATGCTCAGCCGCTGCCGGGCCTGGGTGGTATTTCAGGGCTATTCGCAAGCTTTGAATACGGACTGTCTGGATATGTTCCGCCCGGAAGAGGGTTCCAGCGGAATCTGGCAGTATCATATCCCCACCGGTCAGGGAGAACATGTTCTGATAACCGCCCGGGTTGCAATGGTTAAGGACCAAAATTCAGTGGCTTTGAGTTTTTTTCGCCATCCGGCCGATCATCTGCCGGAACGGCTGGCGGATTCCAAACCGGTAACGATCATTTTGCGGCCGGATATTGAAAACCGCAATTTTCACACGTCCACCAAAGCGTATCAGGGTCCTGAAGATCAGTGGCCCCATGCGGTAACCGCTTTTTCCAATGGCTTTCATTTTGCCCCGGACGCCGACCATCACCTGAAGGTGCAAATTTCCGACGGCTCGTTTATATGGGAACCGGAGTGGCTCTATAGGGTCCACCGGCTGCAAGATGCCCGGCGGGGCCATGATCCGGATTCAGATCTGTTCAGTCCCGGTTACCTGTCTGCCTTTATCGAAGGCAACCAAACCGTGACTCTTTGGGCTGATGTTGGCTCCGAAAATGAAATACCGCTGCGGGAACCCCCCATCCCGCATTTAATAACCCTTGCGACATCGGAAGAAGGTGAGGGGGCCGAAGCCTTCACCAGAATACTGAAAACCTCCTTGGACCATTATGTGGTCAAGCGTGGCGATTTAAAAACCGTCATCGCCGGGTATCCCTGGTTTCTGGATTGGGGACGGGATGCTTTAATATTTGTGCGCGGACTGGTGGCCGCCGGAAAAATGGCAGACGCCCGGGATATTGTCATTCAGTTTGCCCGTTTTGAGAAACAGGGCACCCTGCCGAACATGATTCAGGCCGAAAACGCCGCCAACCGGGAGACATCCGACGCACCGCTGTGGTTGATCACGGCCTGTGCGGATTTGGTTCAAGCAGAAGATGATGAACAATTCATTGAATCAGATTGCGGGGGCCGTTCGATGCGGCAGATCCTTTTATCGATCGGTCAATCCATAAAAGCCGGCACACCCAATGGCGTTCGCATGGACCCGGAATCGGGGTTAATTTTCAGTCCGTCACACTTTACCTGGATGGACACCAATCACCCGGCCGGCACCCCCCGACAGGGCTATCCCATAGAAATCCAGGCCCTCTGGCATGCAGCACTTTGCTTTTTGTCCAAAATCGATTCTGCTGAAACCGGCAAAGCCTGGCAGCACCTGGCCCAGCAGGTTCAAAACTCGATCCTAAAGTACTTTTGGCAGCCGGATTTAGCCTACCTGTCGGATTGTCTTCACGCCGCCCCCGGCCAGCCGGCCAAAGATGCAACGGCCGACGACGCCTTGCGCCCCAATCAGCTGTTAGCCATCACGCTGGGAGCAATCAAAGAACCGCAAAAATGCCAGCGTATCCTGGCGGCCTGCAAAGAACTGCTTGTTCCGGGTGCCATCCGCAGCCTGGCCGACCGACCGGTTCGACACGGAATTAAAATTAATCATCAAGGAAAATTGATCAACGATCCCCACCACCCTTACCAGGGACGCTATGAGGGTGACGAAGACACCCGGCGTAAACCGGCCTATCATAACGGTACGGCCTGGACCTGGTTGTTTCCGTCTTTCTGTGAAGCATGGGCCATGACCTATGGAAAAGAAAGTAAGGAAACGGCCCTGTCCTGGCTGACCAGCAGCGCGCGTCTTATCGAACACGGCTGCCTGGGCCACATACCGGAAATTTTAGACGGCGATTATCCCCATATCGCGCGCGGATGTGATGCCCAGGCCTGGGGGGCAAGCGAACTGCTGCGGGTCTGGTTGAAGCTGAAAATTGAGGGATTGAGGGATTAAATGCATTGTCATCGCTTATTGTAATTCCTGAATCCCTAAATTTCTAAATTCCTAAATTATAAGCATATTGATTTTTCACAGTTTAAGCTTTATTCTTCTGTAATCCAACTGCAGGAGTTGCTCACATGGGATGAACCCGTGACGCCGATACCGGCAGCAGAAAAATTAAGGATTGATGATATATGAGAAATTTCCAAACGTTTCAGGTGTTTCCGAATATACCGCAAAATCTTCAGTTCCTCGAAATCCTGTCGCGCAATATGTGGTGGTGCTGGAATAAAGATGCTATCGAACTATTCCGTCGCATGGATCCAGCGCTTTGGGTTGAATCCGGCCGCAACCCCATCGCTTTCTTATCGAAAATTCCACAAAGCCGCTTTGAAAAGCTGACAAAGGATAAAGGCTATCTGGCTCACCTGAAAGCGGTTCGAGAGCAATTTCAACTCAGGGTTCTTGATTCAGCGGATCGAGGCGATTCTGCTTTTGGTCCCCGGGAAACCGTTGCCTACTTCTCCATGGAGTTTGGCATTCATGAAAGCCTTCCATTGTTTGCCGGCGGCCTGGGTGTTCTGGCCGGTGATCATTTGAAGGCAGCGTCCAATATAGATCTTCCGTTAACCGGGGTGGGGCTTATGTATCAGCGCGGTTATTTTAGCCAGTATCTTAACCCCGATGGATGGCAACAGGAAGTCTATCCGGAAACAGATCTTTATGACCTTCCAGTTGAACAGGCGCAAGATGATTCGGGTAATGAATTGCGGGTTTCGGTTGCTGGGCCTGAAGGCCCCATTGATGCTGTCGTCTGGAAAATCATGATCGGCCGAATTCCATTATATCTGCTGGATACCAATGTTCTTGAGAACAAACCGGTAAATCGCGATATCACGTCAAGGCTTTACGCCGGTGATCAGAAAGTTCGCCTGGCCCAGGAGGTATTATTGGGAATCGGCGGGATGCGTGCACTGGCGGCCATGAAAATCAATGTCAAGGTTCTGCATATGAACGAAGGACATTCTGCCTTTGCCAGCCTGGAGCGGCTGGCTCAAACCATATCCAGCCATAACGTTGACCTTAAAACCGCTCTTGAAATCGTCCCCCGGACCACGGTCTTTACCACCCATACACCGGTAGCCGCAGGGCATGATGAATTCCCGGCTGAGCATGTCAGACCCTATTTAAAACCCCTGGAAGAAACACTGGGAACGACCGAAAATGAAATTTTATCCTGGGGGCAACCGCTTGGCTCCGATTCCGATGCCCCTTTGTCGATGTTCATTCTGGGGCTCCATGCGGCATCCCATTGCAACGGTGTCAGTCGGCTGCATGGAGCTGTGGCCCGTCGCATGTGGTCCCATGTCTGGCCTGAACGGCCGGTGGAAGAAGTCCCCATATCCCATATCACCAATGGTATTCATATTTCATCGTTCATTTCCCTGGAATTTGCCAATCTTTTTAACCGCTATCTCAGGCCCGCTTGGCACATGAGTTCCCGCAAACCAGAAAATATCAATCGTATTGACGACATTTACGATGAAGAACTGTGGCGCAGCCATGAAATGAACCGCTCTCGTCTGATACGCACCTGCCGGGAACAATTGGTCAAACAATATGCGCGGCGTAACGCTCCCCGAAATGTGATTGAAGCGCTTGAATCGGTATTGGACCCGGATGTGCTGACCATCGCCTTTGCCCGGCGCTTTGCAACCTATAAGCGCGCCCATCTGCTTTTTAAGGATCCCCAACGCCTGGAATCGATCGTTAACTCTGAAAAATACCCGGTCCAATTTATCTTTGCCGGAAAAGCACATCCGAAAGACAACGAGGGCAAAGAACTCCTTAAAAGGCTTTTCGAGTTTGCGAGTAAACCGGAGGTTCGCGATCGCATCATTTTTCTTGAAGATTACGACATGCATCTGGCACGTCATCTGTTTCAGGGCGCGGATGTGTGGCTCAATACTCCCCGGCGACCCCTTGAGGCCTGCGGGACATCCGGAATGAAAGCGGCCATTAACGGGGTGCTTAATGTGAGTATTCTCGACGGATGGTGGTGTGAAGGATACACGCAGGAAAGGGGCTGGCGCATCGGAAACGGTGAGGAATATGAGGATCACGACTACCAGGATGCCGTGGAAAGCCAGGCGCTCTACAATGTACTGGAAAATGAGGTGATCCCCTGTTTTTATGATCGAAAAAACGGAGATTTGCCAGGCTGCTGGTTACAAAAGATGAAGGCCTCCATGAAAATGGCAATGGAAATGTTCTGCAGCATTCGCATGGTGACGGATTATAAAAACCGTTATTATATCCCGGCCGCCAAACGCTATGATACCTTGCTTGCCAATCAGGCAGAAGAGGCAAAGAATTTGGCCACCCAAATCAAAAGGCTGCGTTCTCTCTGGAAAAATATTGAGATCCAGTCTCCTGTGAGAAAAAATCGGGGTCCCTATCGGGTGGGCGATAACTTCGAGGTCACAGCGGAGGTAAATCTCGCCGAGCTTCAGCCCGATGAAATTGATGTTGAACTTAACTACGGCCATATGAAATCTTTAGAAGATTTGGCTGCCAGTCATGTAGAGCAAATGAACGTCCTGGAAGACCGCGGTAACGGCCATTACCTGTACGGCTGTTCCTTAACCTGCCAGGGTTCGGGTCGATTCGGATTTACCGTCAGAGTTACCCCCCGAGGGGGTGAGCGCGTCAAATCTACGCCCCGCCTGCTGACATGGGCGTAGAAACGAATGTGGATTTCGGAATGCGGAATGCGGATTTTTTAAAGTATAAACCTAAAAAAATCCCAAATTACAAGCATCAAATTACAAATAAATCTCAAATTTCAATTTTCAATGACTAAAACATTTTTTAAGGAAGTTTTAACTTGAACGCCGTTTCCAGTAACCCCCGGGTGCTTGTGGTGACCCCGGAAGTAACCTACCTGCCGGACCGCATGG
>CBDUUO010000062.1:0-11223 GCA_965370395.1 uncultured bacterium | reverse complement strand
TTACGGAATTGGGGTATAAACGATTGTACGGTTGTAGAAAAAAACGTTTGAATACCGGAACGTTTTTTTGACAACCACTATAAGGTTGACCGGTTTGGCCAGTTAAGGCAGTTTCAGAAGAAGGGTGCATCATGAAACGTCTAATTTGCTTATTTTTCCTTATTGGAATCCTGCTGTGGGTTCCGGCATCAAACGCGGATGTTTATTCCTGGACCGATGAAAACGGGGTCAAACATTTCGGCAACCAGCCGCCCGACAATGCCGCCAACGCGAAGCTCGTATTTAAAGAGAAACCCTACGATGCGGCTGCCGATCAACAACGCACCGCTACCGAAAATAAAGAGCTGACCGAGCTTATCAGAGAGCTTGAGGAAGAAGAGGCGCGGCAAAAAGCCGAAAATAGAAAAAAAGCTGCAGAAGCCGAGCAAAACAGGGAGCCCACCCAGCAGGAACGTGTCGCGGCGGAAAGAGAACGGCTGGAAGCCAAAATCGCCGAACTTGAGGAAAAACCGCTCGACTATTTCGGATCTCAAAAAAACAAACGGGTGCGTATCGGGTATTACCGCTACCGGCTGGAAACCTTGATGGCGGATCCCGATAAATACTTTAGCCAGTCGTCGGGATTTGAAGGCAATGTGAAAGATCCCGATCAATAACAGTCGGCCCATCAAGCCTTGCAAATCAGCTGACCGCCAAGCATCATCGCCACGCAATTCCCGTATCCGATGAGCCGGGATAGGGATTTTCTACACACCTGTATTTAAAAAGTCCATATGCATGCGATCGCACCGCATGGCCTTCTGATTTTTTTATCCAATCACTTTGAAATAATTCTTAAGTTTCCTATCATTTAAACCGATACGTATTCGTAACATTTAATCCATTTCTAATAACGAATAACAAATACCAATTAACACCTAATTGAGCGTTATGCGTTCAATTAGAGTACCAGGAGGACAGTGTAATGAAAACGATGGTTTCTTTTTTAAGTGTTATGGTGGTGTTTATTTCCCTGTGTCTGCTGATTCCGGCTGCCGGGGCCCAGGAAGCAAACAAAGTACAAGTTGTGGCCGCAGCCATCTGCAAAGATGTCGTCGACCGGGAAGCGGTGGACATTGGAACCCGTTTTCCGAATTCGGTTTCCCGGCTGTATTGCTTTACAAAAGTTGTGAGTGCCGACACGCCCACCGAGGTGGTGCACGTCTGGAGTTACGGCGATGTCGAACGCGCTCGCGTTTCTCTGGCGGTCAAGGCAGCCACCTGGCGCACCTACAGCTCGAAGGCCATTCAGTCTCATGAAATTGGTTCCTGGCGGGTAGATGTGCTGGACACATCAGGCAATCTGCTGGAAACAATTAATTTTGAAATTGAACCTGTTCTTTGATAAGCTGATGACATCATACTCACTTCCGAAAACGGCCGTCTAACAACCCTATTTGACCCGGTCACGTTGTCCTCATAGCTTGCCGTGCAAATAAATTTAAATGGAGGATTCTATGACATTTGCCAACATGTTGAATATAACGAGCAGCCCGGCACTATCCATATTAATATGGATCGTATTGTTTCTGCTCGCGCTTTATTTTGCCCGCCGGCCGTTTCACCGGGCGGTAATGTCGTTTAGCAAAATTATCCACAACGCCATGCGCTTTACGGCTGCCTCCGTGCTGTCGGCGGAGAAACGACTGGCAATGCGCAATCGGGAAGTGATGATGGCCGCCGGTCTGGAAAACGCCGAACGAATCGTCGAACGGGAATTTGACCGTATCGGTGCCGCGGTGACCCGGGATCTCGAAGGCTATCCCAATGTTCACCGCCAGGTGTCTGAAGTGATCACCAAGCTGGATGAAGATTACAACAGCAGCGCCGATGTGCCGCCGTCGTTGCCCAACTGGATGCCGATTATCGAATCCATAGCCAAAATCAAGCATACCGGGGATTCGATGGTCGCCAATATGCTGGCGGAAATCAACCGCTCGCTAAGCGAGCAGCACAAAAAAGCCATAGAGGACTATCGCAATTCCACGGCCTCACGCCATTCAATTTTAAACAAGATGATGCCGTTCTGGCGCAAAATCGAAAAATCCGTGGACAGCATCGCCAAATCCATTACCAGTATAAAAAAACGATCCAAAACGGTTGATCGCTACATGGATGAATACGAAAAAATCCGCTCCGGCTCCGACAAAGCAGCGCGCGCCCTGTCGACCTCGGCCATGACGCAATTTGCCATCGCCGGTCTGGTGCTGCTGATTGCTATCGGAGGGGCCATCATCAATTTTAACCTGATAGCCCTGCCGATGTCGGAAATGGTCGGAGGCGCCAGCTATATCGGTCCGTTCAAAACCTCCGATGTGGCCGGTCTGGTGATCATTCTGGTCGAATTGACCATGGGGCTGTTTTTAATGGAATCATTGCGCATCACGCGCCTGTTTCCCATCATCGGTGCCATGGATGACAAAATGCGCCACCGAATGATTATCGTCACCTTTACCCTGCTGGCGATTCTGGCGGGTGTGGAATCGGCGCTGGCCTTCATGCGGGACCGCATCGCCCACGACATGGAGGCCCTGCGGCATACACTGGCAGGCGCTGAACAAGCCGGTTTGACCACCAGTTTAATCCCCACCGTGGGACAGATGGTCATGGGCTTTATTTTGCCCTTCGCCCTGACTTTTGTTGCCATTCCCCTGGAAATGTTTGTGTCCTCTTCCCGCACCGTGCTGGGTGGGCTGATGGCATGGCTGTTGAGAATGTTTGCCTTTTTGCTGCGTCTGCTGGGCAATGTGGGATTTTACGCCGGGCGCTTTATTGTAAATGTATACGATCTGGCCATTTTCCCAACCATCTGGCTGGAAGGGATCATTCTGGCATCCAAAGGCAAAAAGATGGACATCTCTGAAGCGGAGCTCCCTGAAGATTCGCCACTGGTCGAGGAAGCCGTTGACAGTTTTGACGAAACCCTGAAAATAAAGGAGCCGCAAGAATGAAAAAACTTTTTGCAATAACGATCGTCTTTTGCATCCTGATTGCAGGCTGCACCGATACCAAAAGCCGCTCCACAGGGGTCTATATGCTGCTGGACACCTCCGGCACCTATGCGGTGGAGCTGAAAAAAGCCCAGAAAATTCTCAATTATCTGCTGGGTGTTCTGGCACCCGGAGATACATTGGCGGTAGCCCGCATCGACACCGGAAGCTTCAGTGAAAAAGACATCGTATCAAAAATCACCTTTGACGAACGGCCTTCGGTGGCCAACAACCAAAAACGGGCTTTCATGCAACAGATCGGCACCTTTGTCACATCGGTGAAAGGCAGCCCCTATACCGATATCTCGGGCGGTATTCTGCAGGCAATCGAATACTTAAACGAAGCCGACAACGGCAAAAAATACATTTTAATTTTCTCGGATCTCAAAGAAGAACTGGCCAAAGGGTACAAACGCGATCTTCCCTTTCAGCTGCCGGATTTTAATGTCATCGCTTTGAATGTAACCAAGCTGCGCGGTGATAACCTCGACCCGAAAGTATATATGGCCCGCGTGGAAGATTGGCGCGGCAAGGTGGAAAAGGGCGGCGGTCAATGGGGCATGATCAACGACCTTGAGCGCCTTGACAACATTTTTGCCAATTAACTAGAACAAAAACATCCAAGATAGCTTCTTCGTAATAAAAAAGGGGTCACTTCCGGTGACCCCTTTTTTATTCATTGTTTTCGACCCCGACTGCAGAATAAAAATCTTCATCTTTGCCTTGCCGTGGGTTTTTGGCGACAGCTGCGTTTAACATCTTGACATACGAAACAGCCGCGAATTAAAATCAAGGCTGCACATCAATCAAAAAATAAGCCAAAACACAGCATTGCGGCCATCAATGGTAAAACCGGCAGCACAAACAAATCAGACTGGCATTAAAGATACCGCTGGGCTTAAATTAAAGCCACTGGTGTTTATGGCGGTAATAATTACCGTCGCCGGCTGTGCCGCTCATCTGCTGACAAAAGACCCGGGCCCACCGGTTGTCGGTGAACCGGCAATCACGGGCAAACTGGCAAATACCCAAATCAGTGAAGCCAGCGGTCTGGCATCGTCTCGCCTTTACCCCGGATTACTGTGGGCAATTAATGACGGCGGCGATGACCCGCTGCTGTATGCCGTCGGTAGCGATGGAACCGATCTGGGCACCTTCCGGGTAGAGGGGGCCAAAAACTTTGATTGGGAAGCGCTGGCTTCATTCCGCTTGCGGGATACCGCCTACCTTTTGATTGCGGATGTTGGCGACAACTGGCAGCAGCGCCAGACCGTTACCCTCTATGTCGTAAAGGAACCCGCCATCACCGCAACCGGGATAGACAATGGAAGGGGGGCAGCAATTGCCTGGCAGATCCGTTTCAGCTATGAGGATGGTCCCCTGGATTGTGAAGCGGTAGCCGTAGACGTAGCCAATCAGCGCGTCTTTCTGCTCAGCAAACGCGGCCTGTCTCCGGTGCTTTATGAATTGCCGCTGCACCCCGTTGATCAGGGCACAACGGTGGTGGCACACCGGTTAACAACCGTTCCGCATTTTAACTGGCCCACCGCCATGGACCTGTCACCCGATGGTCTTTCAGCGGTGGTGCTGACTTACAACAACGGTTATCTTTTCAGGCGCAGACAAAACGAAGACTGGCCCAGCGCCTTTAAAAGAAGGCCTCAGCGCTTGCGTTTTAACAGATTATTCCAGCAAGAAGCCGTCTGTTTTGGATTTTACGGAAAATCGGTCTTTGTAACCTCCGAGCGAATTCCGGCTCCGCTGGTGCGCATCGATCTGGAAACAGAAGCTTCCAAGCCTTAATTACCACCTGAATTTTGCATGAAAATAGATGAGAATCTTTTTGTTATTTAATATTCCACTATTCCATTGATAGGGATCGGAAAGAATGCCCGGCTATCGCTAACCGTTAATATATGCTACTCCCAATAAGAAGCTGATTAACCTCTTTGGAAACACGCGCTAAGACATCTCTGTTTAAAATTCGAAACATCCGCCTGTTTATTGCCTTCCGGGTTTTCTTTAACTGCCGTTTTTATTATCCGGTATTCACCATTTTGTTTCTGGACTACGGTTTGACCCTGGAACAGTTTGCCCTGCTCAATGCCGCCTGGGCCGCCACCATCGTATTGCTCGAAGTGCCATCCGGTGCGCTGGCCGACACGCTGGGCCGCAGGAATCTACTGGTTTTTACCGGAATTCTGATGGTCATCGAAATGGTTCTGTTGTGTTTTGCACCGCGGGGCAACCCGGAGTTGTTGTTTACCATATTTCTGGCCAATCGGGTTTTAAGCGGTGCAGCGGAAGCTTCCGCCAGCGGTGCAGATGAAGCTATTGCCTACGATACCCTCAAAGATGAAGGCGATATCAAAGATTGGCCGCGGGTTCTGGAAATACAGATGCGGGTTCAGTCCATTGCCTTTATCATCGCCATGAGCCTCGGAGCGGCCGTTTACGATCCGGACCTGATGCAACGCATCGTCGATTGGCTGGGGCTCAACGTTCACCTCAACCAGGGCATGACCCTGCGCATCCCCCCCCTTCTGACGCTGCTGATGGCCATCCTGACGTTGCTGACCGCATTACGCATGCGTGAAACCGGCCATCAAAACTATTCGGCGAAAGCCGGCAGAGGCATATCCATTGCCGGGGCGTTTAAACTGACCCTGACGGCCGGAAAGTGGATACTAAAAACGCCGTTTGCGCTGGTCATTATTCTGGCCGGTCTGCTGTTTGATAATTGCATCCGTATGATCCTTACGCTAAACAGTCAGTATTACCGCCTGATCGATCTGCCCGAGGCGACATTCGGTTTGATTGGATCGGGACTGGCAATTCTGGGATTGATTGTGCCGCGGGTTGCCCGGGGCATGGTGCAAAAGCATTCTCCCGGATTTAACCTGGGGGTCATGGCCGGACTGACCATGATCGGGCTGATCGGCATGACTTTTTTCTGGCCGATTATCGGATTGCTGCCGGCTATCCTTTTATCCGGGGTGATTTATCTGCAGAATTTCTTTCAAAGCCAATACCTTAACCGCGTCACCAGCTCGCATCAGCGGGCCACGGTATTAAGCTTCAAGGGGCTGTCGTTTAATCTGGCATACGGGCTAATCGGCGTGTTGTATTCCCTGTTGCTGGCGCAGTTAAGGTTGCAGATCGGCGCGACGCAACCGGAGGCGGCCGGGGCTCAACTGGAAAACCTGATATTCATCAAATCCATCGCCTGGTTTCCGGGGTATTTTCTGCTGACGATGCTGGCAATGTTGCTGTTTGCCCGCTGGCGTTTGAAAAATACCGACGAGCATAAAAAGGCTGGATAGGTTCTAATTATTTTTTTGTTGCCTTTTAACTTAAATAAAATTAATTATGCTAAGAAGGTTAAAGCCGACCAAAGCCCTATAAACACGACACAAAGAAAGAAGGATCGGAACAATGGGTCAATTCGAAAATGGCAGTGACAAAGATTTTGTGTTAAGTAGCGATTACCAGGACCGTGACGTAGTGGAGCCCCGGGAAGATACCCATTACGGGTCCGGCAACGGCTCTGCAGGCGGACGTGCTTTTAAACACATCTACATTGCCATCGGCGGTTTTTTGATTTTGATCATTCTTAGCGTTGTTGTCATCGCCAGAACCTATCGTCTTGCCGAAAAAGTCCAGTTGCTGGCACTGGAATCCAGACTGGAGCAATTGGAAAGCCGTCTGGGGTCCATCGAAGGTGAAGGTGGATTATCCCAAACCGGTGGCCCGGGAAACCAGCTGATTCTGCTAACCGAACGCCTTGACCAGTTAGAAGCCAATATGACGGCCCGCATCAATAACATGGCAAATCAGCTCAGTGCCACCCCGCCTAAACCGGTCTCCGAAGCCACTCTGAAGACCGAAGGCGCTACAGCAGCCCCGGGTCCTAAAAAAGAAACCAAAGCCAAAATTCACACCGTCAAGCAGGGCGAAAACCTTTATCGCATCAGCCGCCGCTACAATCTTTCTGTGGAGCAATTGCGCCAGTATAACAAGCTGGATTCTAAAGCGTCCATCTATCCCGGCCAGAAGCTGAATGTCACCCCAGCAAAATAGAAATTCGTCTCCCTTTCTAATTTTTCCTCAAGTTCGCCTCCGACCCGGCCGATAACAACCCTAGATTCGTGCAAGCTCAAACCGGATTTTACAGTCCGTCGAGACAAAACAGGGTGTATCAATGGCCGGCCGCAACAAAACAAAACAGACGGAATGGAAAATCATCGATCGACTGATCGGATTTGTCGTTTCCTATTTTTACCATCTTAAAATCGCCCGAAAGCTCATGCTGGGATACAGCGTGCTGCTCGTCCTGCTGGTTGGCATATCCGTCTATGCGCTGGCAAATCTGGACCGGCTCAATGAAATTAACAATAGCATCTTAAATACGGACCTGCCGGTCATCAACACGTCGGAAAAAATGATTGACGTCATCCTGGCCCAGGAGCTGTATGCCCAGCGCTACCTTATTTTAAAAACCTCCGATGTTTTAAAACTGTTCTGGGATAAGGAAAAAGAATTTAAAGAGCTGACAGAACACATCCGTTCCCTGCCCGGACACACCGAGTATCCCATCGATCAGATTGTCAGCCTTCACTCCGAATACAATCATACGCTGGCTGAAGCCCTGAGAGGGGTTGTGGACCCGTCTTCAATCGCTGCCCTGGAGTTTGAAAATAGGATCAAAGCCCAGCAGGAAAGAATTATTGCGGTCATCAAAGGTATGGCGGCCAGTGCCCTGCGGGATCAGAACGAAAAAACCGGATTAACCGCAACCATCGGTCGCATCGCTTTTAAAGCCTCGGCAGTGCTATGCGGCCTGGGCCTGTTGTTTTCGGTGACAGCGGCCTTTGTCATCACCCGAAATATTTCGGGCGCAATAAAAAAACTAAAATACGCCACCAGTATGATCTCCGAGGGCAAATTCGATTATCGGCCCGATATCCGTAACAAAGATGAGCTGGGCGATCTGGCCCAGGCATTTGTCACCATGGCCAAACGCTTAAAGCAGCTCGAGGAAATGTATCTGGACACCAGCCCCCTGACGCGTCTGCCCGGAGGCATTGCCATAGAAAATGTAATGAAAAAGCGCATTGGCGCCAAGGCACCCATTGCTTTTTGCCTGCTGGATATCGACAACTTTAAAGCCTATAACGATCACTACGGATATGCCAAAGGCAACGATGTTATCCAGGCCACCGCCGGTATGATCAGTGAAGCGGTTGCCAAATACGGACACGATGATGATTTTATCGGCCACATCGGCGGGGATGATTACGTGCTCATCACCACCCCGGATCTTTATCCGCGGATCTGCCAATCGGTTATTGATACCTTTGATAAGACCATTCCCGGATTTTACGATAAAAAAGACCGAAAGCGCGGCCATATCGTCGGCGAAAATCGCCAGGGTCAGGAAGTTAAATTCCCGTTGGCAACCCTGTCCATTGGGGTGGTGACGAATGTGAAACGCAAGTTTAAAAATCACATCCAGTACGGTGAAGTGGCGGCGGAAATGAAAGAACGCGCCAAAACAGTGGCCGGCAGTACCGTCATGGCAGATCAGCGTGGGGACGGTAAAAGCAAAGGCAAAAAGGATCACAAATTGATCAGCCTGCAGGATCGCAAGCGGAGCTCAAAAGGAAAATAGATGCACAAATTAAGAACGAAAATGAATCTCACGGTTGTCATCGCACTGGTTGTTGCATTCAGCGGCTGTTCTCATATAATGAATTCCGGCAAAGCAACTACAAACTTAGCCAGCCGACCGGTTGCCGATCATAAATACTCCAGAGAAATTATCGAGCTGGAACAGGTTGTTCGTCAAAATTCAAAATCCACCGAAGCAAAAAATGCGCATCTGAAGCTTGCGCAGCTTTACTCCGATCACAATAATCGCCGCCGAAATTACCACTTGGCCCTTGAGAACCTTGAAGCCTATATTATTCTGGAAGAATCTCCCGTCGATGGTGAAACGCTAAACTGGCTGGCGTCATTAAAAGAAATCAACCGTCTTTCCAAAGAAATTAGCCAGGTGCAAAAACAGCTTGAGAAGTCAAATAAAACAAAACTGGCATTTAAACGAACCAACCGCAAATTAACCCGCGAAGAAATCAAACTCAGAAACAAAAACCGCAAACTCGAAGAAACCAACCAGAAACTGGAAAAAACCATCGAAATGCTCAAACGCCTTGATCGGCGCCTCGAAGAAAAAAGACGAACTTTTAATAATTAAAAAACACATTGGTGGGTCGACCATGGAGATAACGCTACACTTCTATCTCACCCGGCAATCGCACAAGGAGGAGGAATGATAAAGACGATGGAGGGAACTATGCGCAGACTGCCGGTCAAACGTGCAGACGGCTCGATTGATCTGATCGAGCTCGAAGCAATTTTTTACCTTGAAGCCCGACAGGGAGATACGCTGATCCGAACGAAGCGGAAAAAACCTTACCGCTCCGTACAGCGACTCAAAGAGCTGGCCCAAAAACTTCCGGGCCCTGCGTTTGTTCGCTGCCATCGGGAGTACATTGTCAATTTGAATCGGGTCCGGGCGCTCACCCCTCGCAGCTCCCGGGATTGGGACCTTCGCCTCGACCCCCCGGTCAACCGGCGCATTCCCATCGGCCGGGATCGATTAGAAAAAATTCACAAAATCCTCGGCCTTTAAACGCTTCCATAGGTCAATTCATAAGGTTAGTGTAAGTCTGTGTGGGTCCGTGGCTAATTACTCTGCCAGATTAAGCCGGAAAACGACGGTTCAGGTGCTCAGAAGGACGATTCAAGCCGGAAAACGACAACTCATGCCCTTTTGACCGGAATTACTTTCTTGTCGTTTGTGCAAATGGAGTGTTTACTACCTTCTCTAAGCAGGTAAAAGCCGTTCTTTTCCAAATACTAATTGTTATTCGCGACATCCAATATTTTGGAGATCTATACGTGAGAAACGATTCACTAATTGACTTGAATCGTGCCAACTATGGGATTGATGGCCCAATAGTCCTGCGCAATCTTATCTTAATAGGAATTGGCGCCATTATTATTGGCGTAGTTGCACATTTTCAGTTGTTACCAGTTCGACAAAGTATTGCTTCCGCGCTCACCAAACTTGGTTTGTGTCTAGCCATATTTAATTTGAGCTGCATTACTTTGTCGATTTGGAGTAGCAAAATCGGCAAAATCCGAGAAACGGAAAGGATTTTGGATACATATGACTGGAGAGGTGACGAAATAGATTTGGGGTCGGGCCGCGGTAAGGGGGTAAGATTATACAGATTAATTTCAAAAAAGGGGTTTATTTAGGGGCTATAATGACGTTTTTAAGGTCAAAAAGAGCGATATAGGATCACCGATGGCTAGAGCGAAAAGACATTACATCCCCGGGCAGGTTTGGCATCTGACTCATAGATGCCACAAAAGGGAGTTTTTGCTTAAATTCGCTAGAGATAAACGGCGATTTTTACAGTGGCTCTTTGAGGCGAAAAGACGTTACGGACTGACAATGCTTAACTATGCAGTGACTTCAAATCATATCCACTTAGTGGTTGTAGATGATGGTGATCGGGATACCATTGCGAGGTCGATCCAACTGGTTGCTGGTCGTTGTGCCCAGGAGTACAATGAGAGAAAGAAGCGCAAAGGTGCGTACTGGCAGGATCGGTATCACGCTACTGCCGTAGAAACTGGGAAACACCTCCTGCGCTGTCTGGTGTATATTGACTTGAACATGGTACGTGCCGGTGTTGTGAATCATCCTTCTGAATGGTTGTTTGGGGGATACAACGAGATCCAGTCTCCTCGCCGCAAATGTGTGCTCATTGCCTATGAAAAAGTGGCAGCGTTAGCTGGCTATCAGACCTATGAATGGTTCCGGAAGTCCCATAAAGAGTGGGTGAATGAATCGCTGGCGAAGGGCAACAACGTTTGTGATAGTCAATGGACCCGAAGTATTGCTGTTGGCAGCGAACAATTTGTAGAAAGAATAAAAGCGGGTTTGGGTACGAAAGCTTTGGGGAGACAAATTGGTAAAGTGCTTGGAGGTTACGAGCTTAGGGAACGAGAGACTTCCTATATCGCCGATTTTGACCCCAAAAAGGGCAATATAGACCTCGAAAACACCTATAATTGGGTCTCTTTTCCTTAAATATCAATATAGTAGGACGGCCCGACC
>CBDUUO010000061.1:0-11309 GCA_965370395.1 uncultured bacterium | reverse complement strand
GGCTGTGCGTGGCCTCCTGCCGGTCAGGAGCCATTCATCTGAAAGGCTTCGACACGGGTCAGATTATGGCCATGATTCAGAGCTGTTTGTTTGATGAAGCGCCGGCTGAAACAACCTTCAGCTAGTATCCATTTAGAAATGGCATCTTTTGCCCCAATACTGCGTTCTCGGCTTTTTTCGATCCGCGACGTAGTCTGACTACGCCTGTGGTCAAAAAAAGCCTGCGGCCTTGTCTTGGAACAAAATCTACCATTTCTAAATGAATACAAGTTTTCTAATTGACGATTGAATATTTAAGGAATTCTGCTGTAATCTTAAAATCGATAGGATACATTCAATCGTCAATAGACAATAGTCAATATTCAATCCAAATGATAATCAATCATTTGAAGACGGGTGACCGAATGAAGACATTTACCGACTTGACTAAAGATGTTCAAAAACCGGGGTTATGCCATCGCTGCGGCGGGTGCGTGACCTTTTGCACCGCCATTAATTACGGCGCCCTGGAGTTGGATTCCGAAGGTAAACCCCGCTATGCCGATGAGGCCAAATGTATCGAATGCGGGCTATGCCATACCATCTGTCCGGAAATCGAAGATCTGGATGCGGAAACCAAAAAAAATCTGGGCTGGAAACCGCCCATCGGACGGGTGATCGAAACCAGCATTGCCCGGGCTACGGATCCCAAAATCCGCAAAAAAGCCACCGATGGCGGAGTGGTGACGGCCCTGCTGGTGCATCTGTTAAGACGCGGCCGCATTGACGGCGCCATTGTCACCAAACAGGCCGGTCAGTTTCAACGCATACCGTTTCTGGCAGTATCTGAAGAAGATATTCTAAACGCAGCCGGTTTTTCCTTCGACACATCCCACGGCATGCCCAGTTTCAGCGATTATTATCTAACCTATTCGCAGATCAGAGAATTTGACCCTTTGATCAAAAAAGAATTGCATCGCGTGGCCTTTGTGGGCACCCCCTGTCAGGTCAAAGCCGTCCGCCGCATGCAGTCCCTGGGCATCATTCCGTCCGATTCGATTAAATTCTGCCTGGGACTGTTCTGTTCGGGCAATTTCGTTTTCGGTAAAAAAGAACAGGAGAAAATCGGCGAGATCGGTGGATTTCAATTTAAAGATGTCAAAAAAATAAATATCAAAGAAGAGCTCATCGTGCACCTCAACAGCGGGGAAATCAAAACCATGATGCTCGATGAGCTGGAGTTTATGAAGCGCTTTGCCTGCTACTTCTGCCCGGATTATTCCTCCGAATACGCCGATGTATCCTTCGGCGGCATCGGCGCCGATGAGGGCTGGACAACCGTTATCACCCGCACCCCCGTCGGCCGCGCGATTTTTGCCGACGCGAAAGCCAACGCTATCGAGGAACACCGGCCGGACAATTTCCCAAAACTGGCGGCCCGGGTGCTTAAAAAAGTGCGAACCTGGTCGGTCCGCAAAAAAGACGCGGCGACCAAGAACCGAAAGGTGCTCACCACCAAATTCCCGGGTATCAAGAAAGACGCTTGATTTTCAGCCATCCGGATCTTTCAATCCTTTTCAAAATTGGAAAAATCCAAACTTCCAGTAGTCACCACAGGGAAGATAATATCCACACTTTTTAGATAAAGATTTTTTTTAGATTTGAATAAGATATCCATATAAATTTTGGATTGAAGATTCATAGCCGTAAATCCATTCATTTGCGATTTTGTGGATTGCATCCGCGATTCTTCAGTTTTTTGAATCGCGATAGAGCGATGAATGATAGCCGGAGTATTCAGTCGATGATATCGGTTATTTTCCCAAAGTCGGTGACCTTGCTTCCTATTGCCACTGCGTATCATCGCAAAGACTCTCTGACAGTAAAAACAAGGGCAGTGGAAACCGCATAAAGGCAATCGGTATTTGAGCTGGACGGATATACCTTTTTATATGTAGATAAATCCAAAAAAATATATGAATTCAATCATTATGTAAATGAAGTTTGCGGTATCCCAAGACGTTAACTTGGCCTAAGATGGGAGCCGGATTGATCCGCGACGCTATAAAACAAGCCAATGAGCAGCGGCGGTATTGCGGTCCTTACGGATTGCCCCGATGAAAACCTGTGAGGAATGATTGAACCAGCATTTTGAGCAGTCCTGCGAACGTAAACAGCCAGGCGGATATCGCGATAAAAATGAAATAGCGCGGTATTACGACTAAAAATTCCAGGTCGAGCGCCTTGGCCAACTGATACGTGCAGGTTGTGTACATCCCCAAAGGAAAGACCATCCCCCAGTACTGCGGTTCATATCTGAAGCCCACACGTCGGATAACAAATCGCCAAGTTTCCAGTATAAACAAGAACGGAATCCACCATGTTGCTGCCGACCAGAAAAAAAGACTGACTCCAATGGTAAACGGCAAGAGATGCTCAAAGAATTGGATTTCTGAACTATTCACTATCAGGGTGGCCCCAGCCAAGGTCGAAATGGCTACAGCACCCATGTTGATCCAGTAAGGAGGGCCGAGCGCTTCCGGTAACATCGAAAAAAACATTAGCCGATAAAAAATCAAGATGATGATCATCATATAGAACAATCCGCCAAGCAGAAACAGACAAATTGAAACGAATAAAAACAACTCGCGATGCAGGATAGAGCTTGAAGACACCAGCGTGCTCAATATGGATAGGGACTGTGTGGCCACAACCGACACAAGCCAGACGCCATTAATGCCTTCTTCAAGCGGCGGTTTGCGGTAACGGATCGTAAAGGCCGCAAAGACCGAGTAAATAATCACAATCCACAGAAAAGCTCCGATTCCCAGGAAGACAAACCCCAGAATGTAAGCCCTTTTAAGAAGAACAAATTGGCTGCCCAACACACAGGTTGCCGCCACCATTGTAAAGAATCCCACCCCGAGCAAATGATCACTCAGGTCGGCCATAATCCTCTTAGGATAAAGGAGCACGCGTACTGTGGTAAAACCCCACAGAAGGACATAAAAGAGTACATTGAGCCAAAGCAGAAAGATATCGAAAAACCGAAACCCCAACAAGTGAGAAGCAATAGAAATGATGCCTGTGGCCATGACCATGGCAAAATAAGATGGTGGGAGATTGGCAATCGCGGCTTGAAGTTTGCTTCGGTTCAACTCAACCCAGCTTTCGGATTTCATCACCAAATCTCCTTTGTTATTTTCTGAACACAACATAGCGTCTGAATGCATAACTGAAAGGAGCGCTCCAGATGTGAACTAATCGGCTGAAGGGTGAGAAACCAAGCAGAGCCAGAGCACTCAGGATATGAAGCTTATAACTGATAGGCACATCAAGCATCAGGTTTGGATCGGGAGTAAAAGTCACAATTCCCCTAATCCATGGTGCTACGGTATAAAGTACATTATAATGGCCAAATACAACGTTGTATAATCCGATACCGATAACGATTAACAAACCGCTGATTGTGATGACATCATTAACAGTACCTGCAGCTTTAATCCTAGAATTGTTAATACGACGCCACAGCAACAGTAATGAACCTACAAACGCAGTGATACCAGCTACCAGGCCCGACCAATAAGCGATGGATAGATGCGCTTTGCTATTGATGCCCACCAGGTCGAAAACGCTTTGTGGAATCAACAGTCCACCGGCATGGCCCACAAGCGCCAACAGGATGCCCCAATGAAATAGAACCGATCCGTAAAAGAGGGATTTCTTTTCTAAAAATTCGCTGGAACGGGCATTCCAGGAATACTGATCAATTAGATAGCGATAAGCGTGTCCGACGATAAAAATGGTTAAGCATAGATAAGGAAACACCGTGAAGGCTAATTCGTACGCGAGATTCATTGTATTTCTCTCCATCTTCCCTGCATACCGTCGCCTGCTCTATAAATGTGTAGTTTCGAAAAACGGCGGCTGCCAATGTTCCGGTTAAAATCTACGCGCATTTATCCGCTGTTTCCCGTCGTCAGCCAATATCCCCAATAAGGCCGCATACGGCTGACCTGTTTCCTGCAGTCGATTGACGAGTCCATCAAGACCGGCTGAACAATGCAAAATCAGGTTAATATTTGTGGCGCCTGGGCACTCAGCTGAAAATTCCAACATCAAGGGAAGGAAATCCGGTAATTCGTTAGCCGCGCAATCATAACCCGCATCGGAGTAGACCTGCTGCAAGCGAGCCATCATTCCGGCTCTTTTTTCTCCGTCACCATAAAGATGGTATGTCATATTCAATGTGGTCGATGGATTCATATCAAATGCGGCAGTGTAGTTCTCCTGCAATCGGATCATAGACTGAGACTTCAGGTACCTAATAAATTCCTTGATCGCACTTTTCGCCTTTGATGACGGCATACTTTTTACATAAAATTCCAACTCGGGAACACATCGCAGCAAGGCGTTGTCAGGATACTGCAGTAGTATAGAAATTGTTTTATATATTTTTCTTTGATGTTCTTTCATGATTTATTCTTGCCAAATTATAGTTTAAACGGTGTCGGAAAATCCACAACAACCTTGTGCGGTAAAAACATTTTTGTTTCTACCGGCTTGGGTCGGGATAACAAAGCGTTCTTCTAATCGGGCCAGGGCCAATAGGTTATAGATCTCTTCTGCTGTTTCTTTCGACAACTCGACATTGGTGAGTATTTGGTCGTCACTGTTTTTATCCACGCGAATCGATCGCATGTATTGCCGCATGGCCGACAAACGTTTCAACGCCAACCGAATCGGCTCTTCATCACCGGCGCTAAAAAGATTGGCAAGATACGTCACAGGAATTCGAAGACGATCAATGAAATCCGGCGTTTGGGCAAGTTCCTCGGAATAGCTGATTGGACTTAACGGTGGAATGTACCAAACCATCGGCAGGGTCCGGTATTCCGGGTGAAGAGGCAGAGCCAGCTTCCAAGTTTTGGCGAGCTTATAGATCGGCGAACGGATGGCCGCATCCATCACGTTGGCGGCGATACCTTCTGATACAGCCGCTTTTTGTACGTCGGAATCGTTTGGATCGAGAAGAATATCCAGATGGGCAGGGTAAACGTCTTGTTCGGATGGAGCGGCCGCTGTCTCTAAAATCCGGTCCGCGTCATAAAGCACTATCCCCACATAACGGATGCGCCCGACACACGTGTGGGCGCACAGGGTCGTCAAACCGGATTCAATGCGCGGATAACAAAAAATACATTTTTCCGCCCGGCCTGTTTTCCAATTGAAATACACTTTTTTGTAGGGACAGCCTGACACACAGTAGCGCCAACCTCGGCACCGTTCTTGGTCAACCAGGACGATGCCGTCCTCTTCGCGTTTGTACAGCGCGCCGGACGGACAGGATGCAACACATGCAGGATTTAAACAATGTTCGCATAGACGCGGCAGATAAAACATGAAGACATTGCGAAACTGCAAATAAATAGAGTAATCTAAGCCTTTGAAATTTATATCGCCAGGGCATGTCCCAGCTGCACCGGCCAGATCGTCTTCCCAGTTTGGTCCCCACCGAAGCCGGATATGCTCACCTGTCAGCAGCGATTTGGGACGAATGGATGGTTGATGCCTGCGTCGTGGGCTGCTGATTAACTTTTCATAGTCGTAGCTCCACGGCTCGTAGTACTCGTCGATGGTCGGCAGGTCGGGATTGTGGAAAATGTTGATGCTTTTATGCACACGGCCACCGGCTTTTAACTCAAGTTTGTTGCTTTTGAGTTGCCATCCCCCTTTGTGAACTTCCTGGTTTTCCCATTTTTTAGGGTAACCGATACCCGGCTTAGTCTCAACATTGTTGAACCACATGTATTCGGCTCCCTCGCGGTTGGTCCACACATTCTTGCATGGAATACTGCAGGTGTGGCAGCCAATGCATTTGTCGAGATTTAAAACCATGGCGTATTGCGCTTTAATCTTCATACCAGTCTACCTCCTCAGCCTTGCGAACAACGATGACTTCATCCCGTTGAGAGCCAACCGGCCCGTAATAATTGAATCCGTAACTCAATTGAGCGTAACCGCCAATCATGTGCGTGGGTTTGACCATAATGCGGGTCACGCTGTTATGCGTGCCCCCCCTTTGACCGGAAAGTTTGGAACCGGGTGTGTTGATCAGTCTTTCCTGGGCATGATACATGAACGCCTTTCCTACAGGAATGCGTGGACTCACTACGGCCTTGGCCATCACCACACCATTGACATTGAAACATTCCAGCCAGTCGTTGTCCTGAACGTCGATTCTTTTAGCATCCTCATCATTGATCCAGATAGCTTCACCTCCACGAAACAAGGTCAGCATCGTAAGCGTGTCAGAAAATGTGCTGTGGATCGACCACTTCGAATGCGGGGTCAGATAGTTGAGAACAAGCTCCTTTCCAGCTTCTCGTTTTACAGCGGTTGAACCGAGGTGCAGCATATCGAGTGGTGGCCGGTACAACGGCAGCTGTTCCCCAAACTCGCGCATCCATTCATGATCCTGATAAAACTGGGCTCTGCCTGTCAGGGTCCTGAATGGCACTTTTTCTTCGATGTTGATGACAAATGGAGAATAGCGTCGTTCCTCTGACTCTATTCCGCTCCAAATGGGTGAAGTGATGATTTTACGCGGTTGGGCATTTAAATCCTCGAATCTATATTTTTCTCCTTGCCTTCGAAGGCTCAAATGTTGAAGCGACAGGCCGGTTCTTTTCTCCAATCCCTGCCAGGACTTGACCGCAACCTCGCCATTAGTCTCAGGTGACAGGGCTAGAATCGTTTCGGCCATTTGCTTTGCGGTCAAAAGGGACGGCATTCCCTGGCTGATACCCGGTTTTTTAACTGTTCCCAATGATTCTTTTAAAGATTCATATTCTTCTGTCGCTTTCCACATGACCCCCTTGGACCCGACGCCAACCTTATGGGCTAGCGGTCCCAGTGCGGTCATCATCTTAAACGTATTCGGATAATCGCGGGAAACAACGGTTAAGAATGGAAGGGTCTTTCCAGGAACCGGCTCGGTCTCGCCCTTGCTCCAATCCTTCACTGTTGGTTGTGCGATCTCTCCGGGGCTGTCATGTAACAACGGCGTAGCGACAATATCCTTGAGCTCTCCAAGATGCTCGACCGCCAACTCCGAGAACCTTGCCGCAATCGTTTTAAACTGCTCCCAATTGGTTCGCGACTCCCAGAGCGGGTCAATGGCGGGGTTGAATGGGTGAATAAACGGATGCATGTCAGTGGTGCTCAGGTCATGCATCTCATACCAACCGGCAGCGGGCAGGGCGATGTCAGCGTAAAGCGCACTCGTTGACATGCGCAACTCTGAGGTCACCAAAAGATCGAGTTTTCCTTCAGGGGCTTGGTCTGTCCACTTGATCTCCTTAGGGCGAAGCGAGCTGTCCTTGTTAAATACGGCATTATCGACACCTAATAGGTGTTTCAGGAAATACTCGTGTCCTTTCCCGCTGGCTCCCAGCAGATTGGCCCGCCATAGAAACAATATGCGGGGAAAGTTAACGGAATTGTCCGGATCTTCTATGGCAAACCGTAATTCACCACTTTTGAGCTTATCGACTACATCAGAAACGATTTGCTCGTCGGAAGATGCGCCTTGCTCGGCAGCCTCTTTACATAAGTCGATCGGATTTTTGTTGAATTGAGGATAGGAAGGCAGCCAGCCCAAACGCGTAGCAATAACGTTAAAATCGGCCATGTGCTCGGGGAGATTTTTCCTGCTAACCGGTGATAGTATGCTGTGCGAACTGAAATTATCATAGCGCCATTGATCGGTGGCAAAGTAGTAAAAGGATGTGCCGTTTTGTTGTCGGGGGGGCCGTCGCCAATCCAATGCAAAAGCCAATTGGGACCAAGCAGCCTGAGGCCTGATCTTTTCTTGTCCAACATAATGCGCCCATCCGCCTCCGTTAACTCCCTGACAACCACATAGCGTTGTCAGGTTGATAATAGAACGGTATATCATATCACTGTGGTACCAGTGGTTTGTGCCGGCACCAAGAACAATCATGGATTTCCCACGGGTTTTCTCAGCGTTTTTGGCAAACTCTCTGGCGACGCGGATGACATCAGCCCTCGGGACGCTGGTGATTACTTCTTGCCAGGCCGGTGAATATGGTTTTGGATCATCATAATCGTTGGGATAATCAACCGTCCGGGCTGGTGCTTCCTTGCGCATAACGCCTAAGTGCGCTGCCATCAGATCAAAAACGGTGGTTACCATTTGTTCACCTGAGGGGGTTGCTATTTTTTTAACCGGCACAACACCTGTTTTTGTTTTGGCACCATCTGCTTCAAAAAGAGGAAAGGTTGCCGTTATCCACTCGTCCCGGGTCGAGGCAAAGCTTAAAAGGGGTTGAATTTTTTGGTTATCTTCTCCCAATTCCAGGTTCCAGCGGCCTTCCTCACTCCAACGAAAACCGATACTGCCGTTGGGCACACAAAGGCGACGGGACGCCTCATCATAAAGGACAGTCTTCCATTCGGCGTTATTGATGTTCGGGCCGAGATCGGATGCTCGCAACAATCTCCCGGGCACGATGGTATTGTCTTCGTGGTTTTCAAGGATTACAACAAACGGTAAATCGGTGTAAGCCTTGGCGTAGGATGTGAAATATTCAACCTGCCGATCTATGTAGAATTCTTTGAAAATTACGTGCGTCATGGCCATGGCCAATGCTGCATCGGTGCCTGCTTTGGCCGGCAGCCACGTGTCAGCAAATTTGACGTACTCGGCATAATCCGGAGCCACGGCTGTGACTTTGGCTCCCCGGTATCTGACCTCGGTAAAGAAATGGGCGTCGGGTGAGCGGGTCATGGGTATGTTGGACCCCCAAACGATCATATAAGTGGATTCGTACCAGTCGGCACTTTCCGGCACATCCGTCTGCTCTCCCCAGATCTGCGGGGATGCCGGAGGGAGATCGCAATACCAGTCATAAAAGCTAATCATAGACCCGCCGATTAGAGAAAGAAAACGAGCACCTGAGGCATAGCTGACCATGGACATAGCCGGAATGGGCGTAAAGCCGAATATGCGGTCAGGGCCAGTGGTTTTGATTGTATATATCAGTGAAGCGGCAATCAGATTTGCAGCATCATCCCAGCTGACTCTGACAAATCCCCCTTTTCCGCGTTCGCGTTGATATGCTTTTCGTTTTTCGGCGTCCTTAACGATACTTTCCCAGGCAATGACAGGATCTTGGTGGCGCCGTAAGGCCTTTTGCCATATTTCCAGTAATTCGGATCGTATCAGCGGATATTTCAACCGCACCGGGCTGTAGGTGTACCATGAGCAGGTTGCCCCTCGCGGGCATCCCCGAGGTTCATGATTGGGATAACCATTTCCACAGGTAGGATAGTCCGTGCTCTGGGTTTCCCAAACCAGGATGCCATTTTTTATGTATACATCCCAAGAGCACGAACCGGTGCAGTTCACCCCATGAGTGGATCGAACCTTCTTGTCGTATTGCCATCGCCGCCGGTAGAAATCCTCCCACTCTCTTTGACCGCAACGAATTTCCGCCCAACCGTCTAACGTTTTTTCCTCAGTGCAGCCATGCTTCTTTCCCTTTCGTCGCAAAAACCGCAAGGTTGAAAAAATTGAAGCTTCGGACATCGGACACCTCCAGTACAATAATAAGGTTCAAATTATGAACTCCCCCTGGCTGTTTGCGTCACAGCAACTGCGTTGCCAGCGTATTTCTCGACAGTGCCACCGAAGGTCCTGATTTGCTGCGCCATCTCTTCGAAGAAAGCCGAAAGCAAGCCGCGGAGTTACTCGGGATCCTTGTGCACTGTGAGCTTAGTGGATCCCACAAGGCCGGCAAACAACTCCGTCACCAACTTCCGCTCTTCATGCGAGAGCTTGCGATTCATTGCTCTGAGATTCGCAATTTGAGCAACAGTGAGCTTACGTTTTATATCGTAGGATTGCATAAGGGAGTATCCCTTTTAGTGTTAAAAAAAAGAGGAAACTCTGGAGTAAATGATCTTACAAAGAATGCGAAAAGAGATGTCAGTCCCGGTTCGATTTCACAGATAAAACACGCTTCAGGTCAGGTGCAAAAAGATATATACCGCATTGTATCACAATAGATCAAATTCTATTTCAGGAAAGAACAGGATCGGAATTTACCTTAAACGGATTGGATAGCTTGTGGATAAATCGACATGGAAAATTTATAAAGATGCATATGTGTAAAGAATCATAAATGAATTTGATCTTTTTCAAACCTGTAATCTTGTCAACAAATGGAATTTTGGCGGTTTGTATTTCTGTAATATCATTTTCGTATCCAACTTCGGAACGTAAGAAAATTTAAAAAATCACAGACAGCTATATGTGGTATGCTGCAATTTTGACCTGAGTTGAAGATTGAGCATGACAAATCTAAATGTTTTAGAGTTGTTTAATTTGATGGATTTCGTGCATAGTCAAATCCGGCCAATATTCTGATTCTATTTTAGATTTGTTCATCCAACCTTAAATCTGTCTGCCCATTTTCGACAAGAAATCTGTAATCTTCCAAACCTCTATTTTGCCGGATGTTTATAATTGGATTTTGGAGTGCGATTAAAGTTGAGAGATTTTTATCCCAAGCAGATAAAATGCTAACTCGGACAAACCGATCGTCCATAAAAGGGAAACAGTAATGCCTTTATATAACAATGTATTAGACAGCATTGCCAACTTCATTGAGAGGAGAAATGTCTAGGAATTTCAGCCTGCATAGAAAAGGGGGAATTTGCCCGCATCCGTTAAAACTTCGCCTGAATCGATCAAAGGTTCCAGCCTTGCATTTTCATTAGCGGAAGTCCTCAAATTATGCGCGATCTCGATCGAGCGCTGTCGAAAAGCTCATTTTTACCTGCCGTACCGGCAGGTATTGGCCTATCATCCCTGATATACCTGTTCTACGATATCGGCGATAACGCAGGAAATATCATTTGCATTCAGCAGCTGGATGATATGCGGGATCTGATCTCTCTGTTCGATGAACAGTTCACTTTTCCCGGGCTTTTAAAGATGCTGATGCCGTTTTTTTCCAGCAACCGGACAGCCGCATCTAAATTTCCAACCCGAAGCCCCAAAACTGTATAGTCCTCCATATAAAAGGAGGGAAGTGAACTGTCAGGCAGACAGATCGTGGCGTTTGATTCATTTGGCAGGATAGGCAAACGTGACATGGCCACAATCCTTTAACGAGACAATGATCTTATATTGATTTATGCTTACTGGTAAAGACGGTCCTCTACTCGGCAAATAATTTGTGACACGATTTTGAAACCGGCTCTCTGTAATCAGCATTGAGTCCAAGTCTTTCTTTGAAATT
>CBDUUO010000060.1:0-11345 GCA_965370395.1 uncultured bacterium | reverse complement strand
ATTTCGCTTGTTAGAAAATCTGGCAAACGGAACATATTTATGACAACCGGTATAATGTGTAAACTTTTACTTCGAATATGCCGATTAATAAATTGCCGCATCTAGCCACAACCGGTGGTATTTAGTGGTTGTCAAAAAAACGTTGCGGTATTCAAACGTTTTTTTCTACAACCGTACAAGCGCTTACACCGCAGATCCGTATTTCGGTACATTATGATGGAAAGCGGTATAAATCGCGCCGCATGAGATTGAAGGGTTAAATAACGCTTTGCAGGAAAAAAATTACATTACCATAAGAAATTCCCAGATTAATTATTATAAAAACGTTGGGCTGTATTATATTGAAGACGGCTCTTTTGTTTTATATAAGCCGCCGGGTAAATTGATGACGGATTTGCGCCTGAAGGAAGAAAGACATCCGACCGAGCTTTATATCCATCAAAATGATCGGATGGCTGCGATAAAAGAGCTTCAAAAAGGTTTTAATCGGCATATCGCCCGAAGCATCAAAACGGGAAACGCGCTGGCGGTCAAATCGACCCTCTGCAATCTGGTGGAAGAAACTCTGGCTGAACCCCGTAGCGGCACCCTGCAGGTGCTGCCTGAAACCGTTGATATTTTGGTCAGCGGATACTCGAAAAATCCTGAAATTATGAAAACGTTCGCCTCGATTTCATTTAAAGACTACAGCACGGTTATCCATTCGGTGAACGTGATGGCATTGACGCTGGGTTTTTGCTTCTACTCGAAATTGTCATTGCATGAAACAAAACGCCAGGGTTTAAGCGCCTTGCTGCATGACGTCGGCAAAACCGAGATCCCCGACAATATCCTCAAGGCTCCCCGAAAATTAACCAGCAAAGAATTCAAAGTGATGAAGCGCCACCCCAAAATCGGAGAATCTATCATTAAATTTAAAAGCGGAATTGACGGCGGCATTGCGCGCGGAGCACTCGAGCACCATGAAAAGCTGGACGGCAGCGGTTACCCCAAAGGCATTCAGTACATATCGTTTGTCGGCCAATTGCTGGGCATCATCGATTGTTACGAAGCCTTAACCAATGAAGAACGGCCTTACCGCAGAGCCAAAAGCCCGCTGGATACGCTAAAGCTGATTAAAACCGATGTAGAAGCCGGTAAATTTGACCGAAAAATTTTTGAAAAGTTTTGTTATAGTCTGATATAAGCATAACTGGTTTCAGGTGTCAGGAAAAGGTAGGTTTCAGGTTCAAAGGTCCGGGGTCCAGAGGTTCAAGGACTTGTTAGATTAGTTTTATTTGTTTCATTGGTTGAATTGGTTTAATTGGTCAATTTAGTTGATTAGTTGATTAACTGAACCAATCGAACTAATCAGACCAATTGAACTACTGAAACAGGCCGCAGGCTTTCAGGCGAACCAATTGAACCAATTGAACGAATCCAACCAATGGAACAAGTCGATTTCCCATGGCGAGGCGAATTTCAGAAATTTTGTTCGTTTTATTTTTTACGGCAGTCTGCTTACAATGCCGATCCTTACCCTATTATGACCAGGCCATTAATGGCCAAATGGATATTTTAAGGAAGCGACAGCCAATTTCCGAGTTGGTCGAGGACCCGGATACACCGGCAGCGCTTCGCAAAAAACTTCAATTTATTCTTTCAGTCAGGGCGTTTGCCGAAAAAAAGCTTCAGCTTGCGGTCGATGACCATTATTTAAGCTATGTAGCCCTTGACCGTCCCTATGTCGTCTGGAATGTATTTGCCGCCCCGGAATTTTCGCTGACACCGAAAACCTGGTGTTTCCCCATCGTGGGATGTGTCGCCTATCGTGGATATTTTGCCGAGGAGGACGCCCGGCGCTTCGGCGATTCTCTAAAACAAGAAGGTTATGACGTGTTTATCGGCGGCGCGATTGCATACTCGACCCTGGGCTGGTTCGATGACCCGGTCTTAAGCACCTTTTTATATCTGAATGAACCTGACACCGCTGCACTGATATTTCATGAACTGGCCCATGGGATTCTGTATGTCAGGGACGATACGGCTTTTAATGAAAGCTTTGCAACCACTGTTGAGCAGGAGGGCCTCAGACGCTGGCAAGCCTCGGCCAATGATCCAAAAGGCCATGAAAAATGGCTGCGCAAACATCGGCAGCGCCGCAAGTTCACAGACCTGGTTTCAACATACCGGGCCAGGCTGCAGGAGGTGTATGAGAGCAACCTGTCATTGACCGTGAAACGAAAGCAAAAGGCTGCCGTTTTCACTCAAATGCGGTCCGAATTCAGCAATCTGAAATCAGATCATGGCGGCATGGCGGCATATGATGCCTGGTTTAATTACCCGTTAAACAATGCGCAGCTCATCAGTGTGTCAACGTATCATAACTGGGTGCCGGCATTTAGCAGGATGTTATCTGAATCCGGAGGGGATCTGGAAAAATTTTACCAAAAATGCCGACAGCTGGCGGAAAATGACCCACCGGAACGAAATCGCATATTAGAACAATATGTCAATAATGCCCCATCCGCCGAACAAGGCATCAATGGTATCGAATAGCGTCTATAGCGGTTGTCATAAATATGTTCCGTTTGCCAGATTTTCTAACAAGCGAAATGATGGAGTGTAACTGTCTGAAATTATTATAAACGAAGACAACCGCTATATGGACAATGCCTCATGGCACAAACGTAAAACGACCAATTGGCACAACTGGCAACCGATGTATTTGCCGCCCTATTGGACGTTATCGACAACCCTGAGAAGACACAACAAACCACCACTATCGGAACCTTATTTTGACAAACGCTCTAACGAAAAAAACAGTCTGTTAACCGGCGGACAGAAAGGTTGACGATCGACGCTTTTTCCACTAATATATTTTATAGAAACCGATGGAAATTTTTAAACGATTTCAAACCGTTTACAAAGGAATAAATTCTTTCGTTTCATCTGCGTTTTCAATCTGAGACCTCAGAACGAACACTCAAACAGCTGCGCGATCACAGGCACCCGGCTTAATTCAAGAGGAAAAAGTCGTTTAAAAGTTTTTATTCCCCCCATAACGTCATGTCACAGGAATTGAGGGCTGTTTCAGATGTACAACAAGTTTTTTGGATTTAAGGAAAAACCCTTCAAACTGGTGCCGAATCCGGCTTATTTTTATTTAAGCAAAAGCCATGAGGAAGCCATGGCCCACCTCAATTATGCGATCTCCCAGGGGGACGGCTTCATCGAAATTACCGGAGAGGTCGGGACCGGTAAAACCACGCTTTGCAGGGCTTTTCTGGAAAGCTTGAATGGCACCGTTGAAGCGGCTTATATCTTCAATCCCAAATTGGGCCCCAAGCAGTTGCTCAGAACCATCAATGAAGAATTTGGCCTCAATACGGAGGGCGACAATACAAAAGATCTGATTGATACGTTGAATGCGTTTCTGATGCAAAAGAAGGCCGGCGGGAAAAAAGTCATCCTGCTGATTGATGAGGCTCAAAACCTGAATCGCAATGTTCTGGAACAGCTGCGATTACTTTCCAATCTGGAAACCAATCGGGATAAACTGCTGCAGATTATACTGGTGGGGCAGCCGGAACTGTCGGAAATTCTTAATTCCCATGCCCTGCGGCAGCTGGGACAGAGAATTACGCTCAGCTATCAGCTAAGCCCCTTAACATTTACTGAATGTAAAGAATATATCCATTACCGCATCAACATCGCTGCCAAAAAAACAGCCATCAAATTTGATCGGTCGGCTTATCGTCAAATCTATAAATATTCAAAGGGCATACCCCGCGTAATTAATATCGTTTGTGACCGTGCACTTTTAACCGCATTCGTTCTCAATCAATTCAAAATTACGACCCGCATCGCCAAAACATCCATTAAAGAACTTGCCACCCGCGGAACGCTTAAAAACTACGGACTTTCGACCAGCAAATGGGTGCTGATGAGTCTTTCTTTTTTGAGCATTGTGTTTCTGGGGGTTGTGCTCTATCAACCCATCATGGATAAGATCACCGCCACGTTTGCAGCCCCTGCCGATTCGGAACCGAGTCCTGTTTCCCGCGCAGATGTCGTCGATACGCAAACCGGAGATGCTATTGCAGAAGAGGAGACCGCCGGTCAACCCGGTTCTGTAACGGCGCCACAGACGGAAAGCAATTTTCCGGCAATAAGCTTAGCCGGATACCTGATGAATATGGACGGACGCAGCTCCCGCCAGCCTGCGTTAACGCAGGCCACGAAGCTTTGGAAAACAAGCACGCAGTTTGCACCTTATCTGATGGATATTGATGATGATCAAACCTATTTCCGCCTTTCTGCAAAATCGAGCGGGTTGTTCATCCATCGCGTCGAAACCGATATGGCGTTTCTAAAAAAACTGAATCTTCCGGCCATCCTTGAATTTTATCCGCCCGGAAGTCCCAGCCCGGGCTACCTTACTTTAAGCCACATAGACGGCGACAAAATTTTTCTGCAGGGTAGAGATGAAACCGAGTGGATTGTCACCCAGCTGGAAGAACTCGAATTCTACTGGTCCGGAGTGGCCTACTTGCCCTGGAAAAATTTTCATTCCATCTGGGGAACGATACCGGCGCAATCTTACAAAGATTCCGTCATCACGCTGAAATTACTGCTGCAGGATCTTGGATTTGAAAATGTGGCCATCAATGATCAATATGATGGCCTTACCCAACACGCGGTGGAAACCATTCAAGCAAAATACGGTATCCCGGTAGATGGATATGTTGGCCCGCTGACCAAAATCATCCTGTATAAAGAAAAAGATTCATTTGAAATGCCTCAGCTGTCCAAAATTAGATAACCTCTGAGAATAAGCATTCAAATATCAGAATTGGAGAACTTGGAAGTTTGAGTACGATTTTAAAAGCGTTAAAACGAATTGATCAAACCACCCCGCCGCCGGAAGATTTACAGACCTGGCCGCCAAAAATTGATACCAAAAAAGTGGTAACGGCCCGTATTCATAAAATCTGGCGGTATCGAAAGGTGTATTCGGCACTTATTTTAACGGTAATGATGATCGCAGCCGGATGGTTGGTCTACAGCCAAAAGCACTGGTTGGCATCCAAAATATTACCGCGAAAAACTTCGGCAAACGGTCCGATTTACCATGCCAAAATATATCCAGGGTCAGACGAATCAAAGGATTCTGTCCCAAAAAAGGCACCCCCTCTGAAACGTCAAAATGCCCGGTCCGGCGCCAGATCTGAGCCTAGCCCGGCCGGTGTTGCTCGGCCGTCTCGCGGGTTGCCCCGGATCCCGGCATCGCAAAAGAGCCAAAAAAAACCAATACTTACGTCATCCGGAAAAACCCAATCCCCGGGAACAAATATACCAGCTAAATCGAACATTTCCCGCTCACCAATGGCGGGTTCCGGAAAATCCATACAAAGCGACACACGTCCATCGGCAGCTGCCCCCATGCGAAAATCAACGTCACGGGTCGCACCGGTCGCAAGATCCTACAGGCGTCTGGACGATTCCAAATTAAAACTGCAAGCCATTGCCTGGTCAAAGGACGCTGCACAGCGCATTGCGGTCATCAGTGGCCACATCGTCCGTGAGGGCGAATCAGTCGAAGGCTTTTTCGTCAACCAGATTCGCCGGGAAGATGTCGTCGTGAATGATGGCACGGAGTCCTGGCAACTCGAATTCAGATTAAAGTAAACTTCTCCCAAAACCGGCCGGTCTTGTGTAAAAAGAGGGTTCGGTTTTTTTTAATCTTTATACCGTTTGTCATAAATGCCCATGGAATTCAAAAAAGCATTACAGTCTGGCCGGTCGATTTGTCTTTTGCTGATGATGGCGATTCTGGCGGGAATGCTTTTCGGGTTTAAGCCATTGCTGTCCCTGGAATACAAGGCATATGACCTGGTGTCAAACTTAAGGCAGCGGGCAGCGGGCATCCCGGTAATCATTGTGGCCATCGATGATAACAGTCTTAAAAAGATTGGGGATTGGCCCTGGCCCCGTTCTTATATTGCAGATGTCATTAATACACTTTCCAAAAACGGTGCCCACACCCTGGGTGTTTCCATTTTATATCGCAGCAGGGAGTTGAATGAGGGCCTGGTCGAAATACAAAACTTCAGAGAAAGCCTCCGCAAAAATCCCCCGATCGGCAAAAAACAGACGCTGAATAAAATCGACAGGCTTCTGGCGCAAACACAAACCCGGCTGAATCATGACGCCCGCTTAATTTCTGCTGTCAGAACGGCACGCAATGTGGTGTTACCCCTTCGATTCAACTTTGCCGAATCCGACAGTCAAATTCCGTCTGACCTGTCGGACTGGCTGAAAATGAACTCTATCGAAATCGGTGAACAATCCGCCGCGCAAAATCAGCCACCTAAGACGCTCGCTTTTTTATCCGGCAGGCACCTTGACAAACCCATTGTGGCCTCACAGGTCCAACAACCCTATGCCGAATTGTCAAGAAAATCAGGCGCGCTGGGGCATACCAACCTGATTGCCGATCAAGACATGATCACCCGCAGCGTTCCTTTATTGGTCCGATTTCAGAACAGAGAATTTCTTTCTTTTGCCTTGCAGGTAGCGGTGAAATATTTCGGCGCCAGTATCAAAAACATCCGCCCGGAATCTTCCGGCCTGCAACTTAGGCACATCCATATTCCAACGGTCGGACATCATCAGATGTTGGTTGACTTCAGCGGCCGGGAGATCAACATTCAAAAATTTTCAGCTGTAGATGTGCTTGAAGGAAAAATTCCCGCAAAATCCTTCCGGCATAAAATTGTGCTGCTCGGCTTAACCGCCGAAGAATTCACCCCCGCCTACAAAACCCCGGGGCAGGGTCAGGCAAGCGGAATCGAAATTGCCGCCAATGCCGTTGAAAACATGATAAATCGCAAGCATATTTCAAGGCCTGCTTGGTCCCCGGCACTGGAAGTCCTGGTTCTTTTATATTTCGGCTTTTTTTTGCTGTTTGTCATCCCGAAGGTGCAGCCTCGAATCGGCATGCTCATATTCGCAATTTTTTTAGCAACATGGGTGGGCGTTGCCCTAGGGTTGTTTATTACCCAGGGGTACTGGTTGCGGATTATCACGCCGACGCTTTTTGCCGCAATCGGTTTTGCCCTTATCGGACGCAAGCGAATATCCGACGAAAAAAAGGATGAAAGTGTCGAATTAAATAAGTCCCTGGGATTGTCGCTGCAAGGTCAAGGTATGCTGGATATGGCCTTTGAACGATTTATGAAATGTCCGATAGAGGATAAACCGGTCAAAGCGCTGCTCTATCACCTGGGACTCGATTTCGAGCGAAAACGAATGTTTAACAAAGCCCTGGCCGTTTACAACCATATTTTAAAAGCCGGGACATTTAAAGACATCAAGCGCAGAATCCAGAATCTGAAAAAAATTGAGCATACCCTGGTGCTGTCTGCCGGTCAGAAGAAAAAGGAACGTAGCTTATTTTTGGCGAATTCAACCACCAAACCGACTCTCGGGCGCTATGAAATCATCAAAGAACTGGGCCATGGTGCCATGGGCACCGTTTATCTGGGTAAGGATCCGAGTATCAATCGTGAGGTGGCCATCAAAACCCTCAGTTATGCCGATGTCGAAACCCAGCAGCTCCATGAAGTTAAAGGCCAATTTTTCCGGGAAGCCGAGGCCGCCGGCAAACTCTCACACCCCAACATCGTTACGATTTATGATGTCGGCGAAGACCATGATATGGCCTATATCGCCATGGAACTGCTTAAAGGCAAAGACCTCACGGAATTCTGCTGCAAAGGGGACTTGCTGCCGACCCATCGTGTGCTCAGTGTGGGGGCTTCTGTGGCAGAGGCGCTGGATTACGCCCACCAACAGGGCGTTGTCCACCGTGATATCAAACCGGCCAACATTATCCTGATGGAAAATGATCAGATCAAGGTCGCTGATTTTGGCATTGCACGCGTCATGAGTTCTTCAACGAAAACCCAAACGGGCGTTATTTTCGGGACCCCGAATTATATGTCACCGGAACAGGTGGCCGGTAAAAAAGTGGACGGCCGCTCGGATCTTTTTTCGTTGGGGGTTGTTTTATACGAAATGTTGAGCGCTGAAAAACCCTTCAAAGGCGAGAGCATTACCACGCTGATGTATGCCATCACCCATAACACTTACACGCCGCTGCCGGAGGTTGCGCCTGAGACGCCGGTGTGCTGCGTGAAAATAATTGACAAACTGCTGCGCAAAGGGGTGACCCAGCGCTATAAGTCCGCCACCCAGCTGGTCAAACAAATCAAAAAGTGCCGGCAAGAATTAGAAAACCCTTAGAAAGGTGCTGCAGCGGGTTGAAAAAGGTGCTAAGATAAACAAGTTGGTAGTCTCAGAGATAAAACAGCAGAGTGAATCAGGAGGTCGGTCTTATGCTAAAAATAGAGCTAAGGTTCAAGGACAAGATTCTAAAACATATTGAAACCGACAAAAGCGAAATCACCATTGGAAGAGGAACGAATAATGACATTCAAATTGATAATCTGGGAGTGTCCAAAACCCATGCAAAAATAATCAAACACCCGGGCCATTATACGGTTGAAGACCTCAAAAGCACCAACGGCACCCTGCTGAACGGCAAACAGATTCAAAAAGCAAATTTAAGCCCCAATGATATCGTCACCATTGGAAAACATACATTGCAAATTAAGCCCACGGACGAAATCAAGCCCGCCGTTCAGGATCTGGCGGATAAAACCGTAAAAGTATCCCGCTTAAAGTAAGATATGTCGGCCCTTCGAATAGCCCCTGCCCGCATTTGATTCTGTCGTTGTCCCATTTCAAAAAAACTGCCCTTTTTAATTCAGAACCGACTCCCAATACTAGAACCAGCTAGGAGGAATCAGCAAATATTACTTGACAATCCCTAAGATTTTTCGTGTAATTAGATTAGGCTAGTAAATGTGGGAGCTACTTCAAATGAAGATGTATTCGATTGAAATTGATGAAAACGTCTGGAGTTATTTACAAAAACATGCCGAACCTTTTATTGATACCCCCAATTCCGTCTTGAACCGGGTCCTGCTTGGCACTAGTAAAGAAACCCCAAAAAAGGACGGTGTGTCCAAAATCCCGGCGGTGTCGGTTCAGGGTACCCCCAAATCGCTGGCACAGATCCTAGAAGTCGTCTACGAGATGGAAATCAACGGCTATTCGCGAACCGAGGCCACCAACCGGGTGGCTTACAAACGAGGCACGGCCCCTCAAACCATCACCGATAAGTACTGCCGGCAGATCGGCAAAAAAGCCCATGAAATCGATCAGCTGTTATCCGAACCGGGTTATGAAAATTTCAAAAAGCTTTTAAAAAGCAAGTTTGGCGCGTATCAGCAGGTTATCGAGACATATTTTGAGACGTTGATGATCTCGTAAAAAGTCAGAAAAGCAACCTTTTTACGAGTGTGTTTTGTATTTGGTGTTTAGTGTTTAGTTTTCTAACATGCCGATATAGCATCATCTATTTCATACCAAACACTTGATGAATTCGACTTTTTACGAGTTCATCTTAGTTCGATATTCGATATTTTTTAAGCGTTGGATTTCTTTTGATACAGCGGCGAAATATCGCGCAAGGTCTTGGCCACATTTTTTAACGCCTTTAAAAATGTGACAATATCCGCTTCCGTGTTGTCGATTCCAAATGAGATGACCAGAGTGCCCTGGGCGTCGGCATGACTGAGTCCTAAAGACAGCAACACATGCGAAGCCCGCAGAGAGCCCGTCGCGCATGCCGAGCGCGTCGATACCGCAATATCATCATCATCCAGCATTAACATGACACTTTCGCCTTCGATATATTTGATGGAAATCGACAGAAGATTGGGCAAACTATAATCCGGATGGGTATTGATGATATACTCGTCGATGGCATTCGGCAATTCAGTTAACAATTTGTCTTTTAATGCCCTGACGTAAATGAGCCGCTTGTCCATGTCCCGCAACGCAAGCTCCGCTGCTTTACCGGTCCCGATAATTCCCACCAGATTTTCGGCACCGCCGCGCTTATTATTTTCCTGAACGCCCCCCTCCAGGAGGGGAAAAATGCGGGTCCCACGGCGAATAAACAAGCCCCCGACACCGACGGGGCCGTAAAAGGTATTGGAAGCAAAACTGAGCAAATCCACTCCCAGTTTTTGAACATCAAATGGAACCACCCCAACCGAATCAACGGCATCCGAATGGAAGATCACTTTTTTTTCTCGGGTAATTTTCCCGATTTCTTCAATGGGCTGAATGGTGCCGGTTTCGTTATTGCTGTGCATAATGGACACCAGAATGGTATCTTTGGTGATGGCTTCGGCAACATCTTTCGGGTTTACGCGACCGCCGGAATCAACCGGAAGCGATGTTACCGCAAATCCGGATGCCTTGAGTCGACGCAAACTACGGATAACGGCATTGTGCTCGATATTGGATGTAATGATATGCTTTCCTTTGTCTTCGTTGGCCATGGCCACGCCTTTGATGGCATGATTGGCCGATTCGGTCCCACCGGAGGTAAAAACGATTTCTTTGGGGGTGCTGCAGTTCAGCAGAACCGCCACCGCCTCACGCGCCTTTTGTAACACTGCGGCAGCTTCTTCACCGGATTTATGCTGACTGGCAGGGTTGTGATAATCTTTTTCAATGGCCTCAATCATCACTGTTTTGACTTCAGGCAACAACGGTTTTGCCGATATGTGGTCCATATTTATAACCTTCATAATTATCTACCTTACTTGGTCGCCGGGGATTTAATGTTCCTCTGCAAGACTGGATTGACAGGCATCACAAAATGTTATGCCCTCCTGGATTTCGATATCACAGTAAGGGCAATAGCATTTTTCGCCGTGAGAATGTTCATGCTTTTCTTTGCGGATGGGTTCAGGACGGGTTACCCCGGCCAATTTATCCTCATAATTCTGGATGGCCTGCTGAAGGGCATCCGCCCCCAGGTTGGAGCAGTGCAGTTTGTTTTTGGGCAATCCTTCCAAAGCCTTGGCAACATCTTTATTGGTGAGTTGCTTGGCGTCCGCCAGGCTTTTGCCCTTGGCAATTTCCGTGATCATACTCGATACGGCAATTGCAGAGCCGCATCCGAAGGTCTGAAATTTTATATCCGCTATGCGTTCATCTTTTATTTTCAGATAGATGGTCATTATATCACCGCAAAGTGGATTACCAACTTCACCGACGCCATCGGCATCTTCGATCACCCCGACGTTGCGAGGATTTCGAAAGTGGTCCATAACCGTTTTATTGTACATACCAGCTTCCTCCTTAAGCTATATAGTAATTGTCAAACCTGCTTATCTGGAAAGTCCAAGTTACCATTAGATAAACTATCTGTGGGAGCG
>CBDUUO010000059.1:0-11607 GCA_965370395.1 uncultured bacterium | reverse complement strand
GTGTCGAAGCTCAGTTTTGGCTGAATTTGCAGACTGAATATGATTTGCGAATGATGAAGCGTAAAATCTGGACCGACATCGAGCGACGAATCATCCCGCTTAAAACTTCAGAGACAGGATTTGAGAATAGCCCCGTGGCATAACAATGGCATGAAGATGGACGGGCTATATCCTGCGGGTTGGAGGAATCCTGGTTGATACCCTAAGGTACCTATAAAAAAACGAGAATACATATGCCAAAGAAAGGCTTTATCCCAAACAAGTTGAAGCCATGGATAGAAGCAAGGAAGAAATATCGTTTGTCTCATGCACAGATTCAAATGGCTCGTGAATTGGGAATGAATCCTAAGAAGTTTGGAGGGTTGGCAAACCACAAGGAAGAGCAGTGGAAATTACCACTGCCGGAGTACATTGAGCATCTGTACCAGAAAAAATTCCGCAAAAAGTTTCCTGATGACAATAAATCGTTAGAGGTTAAGGATGCGGAAAAAAGGAAAAGAAAAGCCAAAAAAAAAGAGAGGGTAAGAAGTGACGAAGCAAAAATCACATAACAAGGCAAATGCAGCCGACGCTCGTACCTCGCGCGGCTGATTTGCAGCGTTATTTTTTCAATATTCCCGTTGCATACACATATTTTGTATGATAATGTGTATGCAAAATCGGAGGTGACCTGATGAAACGTACAAATATCGTACTCGATGATAAACTTGTAGAAGAGTGCTTTAACGCGACCGGCATAAAAACACAAAGGGCTTTAATCGATCATGCATTACGTGAGCTGCTTAGACATGAATCTCAAACTAAGATTCTCGAACTCAAAGGTAAAGTTCATTGGGAGGGCAATCTTAACGAGTGGCGTCGGGGGCGCGGTTCATGATGATTCTTGTCGATACAACTGTATGGATCGATTTTTTTGCTGCACGATCGTTGCCCCATGTGGTGGCATTGGAGACCCTTATTAAGCGTAGAGAAAACATCTGCATTTGCGGCATCATATTGGCAGAGGTACTTCAAGGCATTCGACAAGATACTGAATTCAGAAAAACAAGAGACTTATTCAACTCTCTAATTTTACTTCCAATGCCATATACTGTTTTTTTAAGATCTGTTGAGATTTATAGAAAATTGCGTAAAAAAGGTATCACAATCCGAAAACCATTAGATTGTATGATTGCCTCGGTTGCCATCGAAAACGACATACCTCTTCTGCACAATGATAAGGATTTTCAGCCCATTGAGAAGCGCTGCGGCTTAAAAGTGTTGGAGAGCATGTAAAGAGGGTCAAAGCTTGAATTATGAATAAAGCTGAATGATTTTTGCCGGTAGCTTTCGATTATTATACATTTTGGCATTAAGGAGGTTTGGTCGCGAGGCACATTGCAGAGCAGTACAACCCAAATAATCGACCGATTGGGTCATTAGCCCGCCGCTTGATGGGTGCCCTTAATCGAACCCTTATTTTAAAGATTAGAACGAGCCCTTGCCGGAAAACGACAAGTCATGAACGAGCGTGGTTTTTTAAAGCGTAGCAGTTTGGTTAGTCTTAAAGATAACCCTATACCGTATATCTTGTACCGTAAACCTTGCGCCAAGAGCTTTGCCCTGCGTCCCATTATCGTGTCCGGGCAAAGGGCCTGTCAGGCAACCTCCTCGTAAAAGAAACCGTCGTAAAGGAAAGCGCGGGCAATCGCTTCGCAGTCCGTCTCACTGACGCCGGCGCGCCGCATTGTGGGTCGCCATTGTGAGCGGACGGTCTCAACAATGCCATCCAGCAGGGCCGTCGCCTCCGTTTTGGAAAGAAGAAAGCGGCCATGCTTGCTCAGGAGATTTTCCCGGTTGCCAAAGCGGTCGAACTGCCCGCACGTCATTGCCAGATCGCGCCTGTCCATCGCAATCACAGGCGAGGGGGTCAGATCGAACGCCGGACTAAGTCGCCAGGCCCGTTCTTTTGCAAATACGGCATGATTGCGCGGGTGGTCGTCCAGATTGGAAACAGCAGCGTTAAAGCACATCCTTCCAAACAGTTCGCGAAGGTCTGCCGCCGGTTCAGCGCTTACCCGCCGAAGTTCATCAGCAAGGAGAATGTAGGACCAGTCCGTGCGCGCCGTTGGATCATCGTCAATTTGCAGCAACGTGAGCGCGCTGACCATGCGGTGCCGCCGGTAGCCGCCCTCCGTCCGGTGGCGGTCAAACCGGTGCACAAGCAGAACATCCCGCCCGGCAACGGTTGTGATTTCGCTGTCGGCTACGGTAAGGTTGCAGGCTTCCGCAAGCTTCAGCAAACCATGCTCAACGCGCGGATGATTCCAGCGGTCGTCCTGCCGGCTGAATTTGGCCAACCAGAGATCCTGCTCGTGTTGCACCACGGCCTTGGGGCGGGCACCCCCCATCGACGTGCCGAGCAGCATGAGCGCTTCCACCTGCCCGGCGGCGGAGCCGGCGATGTCAGGTTCATCCTTTATGATGGCGTCGGCTGTGACCAGCAGACGCTCCAGATCAAGGGTGCGGTTGAATTTGCGTCGCGGTGCCGGTGGTTTCACATTCAACCCGAATCCCAGCGCACCCGCCCGGTCGTCCGGTCCCTGCATGAGGTAATCAAACTCTTCAAGCTGCGTATGGCCTGTGTTTCTTTCAATGATGCGTCGTCCCCAGAAGTCAGGCATGGAATCCCGGATGGCGCCGAAGAAGCCCTCCATTCGGGCGGTTTCGTACGGGCCCCTCCGAAGCCGCAACTCCACAGGGTCCAGCTCGACCGCATCATCACGCTCGAGATAGCGCCGCCCGTACACGAATTCCCCGACGGCTTCGCCATCAGGCGTCGGGGATACGCGGAAGCGCCCCGCCGTGACAAATTCCGTTGCGCCCGGTGGGACGATATATACATAGCACTCGCGCTCAGAAGTCATCGTCAATTTTCCTTCTTTTCGGCGCCGTCTTTGGGCTTCTGGCCCGATCCAGAATCTTGCCTTCCGCATCGCGGTCCGGGTCGGCCACATCTCTCAGCTGCTTCAAAAGGCCAAGCGTCCACAGAGCCCCTATATAGGCGGCGATGGCAGTGGTCGGCTTGCCTTTCTCGATTTGCGCCAGTACCTGACGCGAAACACCGATACGCCCGGCAAGATCTTCCCGGGTCAGCCTGCGCCGCAAACGGGCGGTACGGATGTTGCGCCCCAATCGGATCAACGCCTCTTCGACAGCGGCCGGCGGTGCTTCTGAAATTTTACTAATTCTGGTCATGTTATTTTAAAGTAACTTATAAGTGTTATATGTACCTTTAAAATAACATATACTGATTCTGCCACTCAGTCAAGAAAATTTTATGGAGATGTTATTTTAAAATAACATATAAGGGGTGTTCATGCAGAACCTGAACAGAATGTAATGCGGTAATGGGGATCAGGCTTATGCCGGAAGCAGGCAAACCTTTATTCGAACATTTGCACCCAGGATTCAAAGCGCTGTACTTTGTCGGGTCCGTAACGGTTTAAATTGTCGATGATTTCCGCGATGGATTTTTCGGCAGGCCGATCGTTGCCGTTTTTAGAAAAAAATTTATCCGCATAGCAGATGATCTGCTCTTCAATGGATATGGGGATCATATCGCGGTTGGGCAGCGGCAGATGCTGTTGCCGGATGTCGGCGGTACTGATACCGGCGCCGATATGTCGCTCGCAGACCATCGCCAGTTCGGGATGCCCTTTCTTTTTTAACAGCTCACTTCCCAGGATGCCGTGGCAGATATAGGGATGTTTTCCGTAACAGCCAAAACCCGGGCTGTGGGTTAGAAATATACCGATATCATGCAGCATGGCGGCCGTGTTGATAAACTCCAGGTTCGGCTTCAGCCCGGGAACCCTTTTGGCGGCAGCCCGGGCCTTTTTTGCCACCTGCTTGCCATGCTCAACCAGAATTTTAAATGCTTTGGAACGCGAGTCGTAGTATGGCGCTAAAAAATCAATCGGGTTCATAGTAATAAACCGCTTCGCAAATGCGCTCCGCTTGAAGAGCACTTCGTTTTAGGAGCGCTGCGCTTGAAGATCATTTCTTTAATAATACCACAAGTTCCGAAGGAACGCTCCTCGAGGCCTGAAAGGCCGCTCCTAAAGTGCTGCCGACAGGCCGCACGATCATTGAACGAAGTGAAATTACTTATGCTTCTTCGCCAACAGCACCCCCTCGATAAACGGATCGATGCCGCCGTCCAGCACCTCATTGACGTTGCCGATATCCAGCTTGATGCGGTGATCCTTTACCATCTGGTAGGGATGCAGGACATAAGAACGAATCTGACTGCCCCAGGCGATGTCATCCTTGCTGTCGTGAACCTCCTGAAGTTTTTCATCCTGTTTTTGTTTTTCATGCTGGTGAAGCCGGGCTTTCAATACTTTTAAAGCCATATCCTTGTTGCGGTGCTGGGATTTTTCCTGCTGGCACTGCACGACGATCCCGGTGGGAAGGTGGGTGATGCGTACGGCACTGCAGGTTTTGTTGACGTGCTGGCCGCCGGCGCCACTGGCGCGGTATACGTCAATTCGCAGATCTTTATCTTCAATATCGACGATGATTTTTTGATCCAGCTCAGGATAGACGAACACGGAGGCAAAAGAGGTATGGCGTTTGCCGCTGGCGTTGAACGGCGATATTCTGACCAGGCGGTGTACGCCGATTTCCGATTTTAGAAACCCGTATGCATTTTCGCCGCCGGCGGTAAACGTCACACTTTTTATGCCGGCCTCATCTCCGGGCTGAAAGTCAATCAGCTCGATCTTATAGCCCCGGCGCTCAGTCCAGCGGGAATACATTCGAAATAACATTTCAGCCCAATCCTGGGCTTCGGTCCCGCCGGCGCCGGCATTGATGGATACGATGGCGTTTTTACCATCGTCTTCACCGTCGAGCATCAGCTCCAGAGATAGGGCCGCAATTCTCTGATCCAGGCCGGTAATTTGCTGTGTGACTTCGACCAGGGTTTCTTCATCAGATTCATCAACTGCAAGACCCAGCAGAATTTGATTTTCTTCCAGATCGTCTGTCAGCTTTTTGAATTTTTCAATTTTATTTGAAAGTGATGTGCGCTCTTTCAGTATGGATTTGGTTTCTTCCGGATTGTCCCAGAATCCATCTTTGGCGATATACTGTTCGATTTCAGCCAGGCGTTTTTCTTTACCCGCAAGGTCAAAGATAGCCCCGCAGGTTTACCAGTTTTTGTTGAAGATCCTTTAAGTTTTGTTTGATTTCCACAGACATTTTATTTGCCTCCCTCTATCGGTTGAGTCCGCCTCAGGCGGATTAACTTCTTCTTAATCTAAGCGCATATTTGCCTAACTCAAATAGTATACCAAAAAATGCACCCACCAGGCAAGCCAAAGCCAACAGGTCCCCGAAACGGGTATAAAAGGTTATGTTGCGGATCAACGGTAATGTGCGGGTCACCGCTGCCTCCTCGAGCAGAGGGGTTGATGTTAGGATCCTGCCCACGGGGTCGATGAAGCCGCTGATACCCGTATTGGCCGCCCGTGCGAGTGCCCGCCGGTTTTCCACTGCCCGAAATATGGTCATGGAAAAATGCTGGTAAGGCCCGCTGGTTTTACCAAACCAGGCATCGTTGGTGATGTTGATCAGCAAGACGGCGTCGTTTTTTGCCATTGCCCGGGAGAGCCCGGGGAAAATGATTTCATAACAGATTTGTACTCCCAAAGCATCCTTTTTCCAGGGCAGGGTCTTGCCGGGTTTTCCTGCACGAAAATCACCCACCTGGGCGACAATCTTGCCTAAAAAGGGCAGCCATTTTTTAAAGGGAACATATTCACCATAAGGGACCAGGTGGGCTTTGTCGTATTTGCTGATGTTTTTAGTCCCGGGACTGATCAGGTAGGCACTGTTATAATATATGACACTTTCGTCCTGACGCGTAAAGGATGGGCTTCCGATGAGAAAATCGATGTCTGCCTGTTGGATGCCTGCCAGGACGTTTTTCGTTGGGCGCTTGTCGTAAAACAAATAAAACGGCGTGGCGGATTCGGGCCAGACGATCAGATCGGGATTTTCTGATTTTGCCGAAAGAGATAACCGCTTGTACGTTTTGATGGTAGCGGCTTGAAATGCAGGGTCCCATTTTACAGCCTGCTCGATATTTCCCTGGATAACGGCAACACGGGCAGTCGGTGATGCGGCAATCAGATGGTCGGTTGTCTTAATGCGCCATGCGCCATAGATCCAGGTGAGAAGGAATCCTGCGGCAAAAAGCACGGATGCGCCAAACAGCACCGGCTTTGAAACCGGTCTGCTGCGCCGCATTTTTGGGATGATAAATGCTATGGCCAAAAAAACAGCCGCGTTACTCAGGGCAATTAAAAAGGAAACCCCATATGCGCCAAACAGGTCGGCGATTTGAATCAGGTGTAATCGCAGATACTGGGAGTGTCCCAGCAACGCCCATGGAAACCCGGTGAAGATAAAGGTTCGGATATATTCCAGCGCCACCCAGAGCAAGGGGATTGTGATCAGGCACCGTACGGGTGTGCTGCCGATGGCGGCAAGGGCCATGGAAAAAACAGCCGGGAAAAGTGCCAGAACCGCCGCAAAGAGAAACAGAATCGCAACGCTCAGGTATAGTGAAAGATACCCGTAGGTTCGCATGACGGGCACCACCCAGTAGAGCAGTGACAGATAATGAACCAGGCCGGTGATAAAACCGATCCGAAAGCTTTCTCTAACAGAAAGATTCGCAATTGCCGCCAGCAGCGGTACCAGCGCAAACCAGGCCAGCCAATCCAGTCCGATCTTGGGAAATGCGCCGGTCAACAGCAGGCCGCTTAAGGCTGCCAGCAGCATATTTATTCGATTTGTTTTCAATCTTTCTTAAAATCCAAAAAAAAGCCCCAACCCGGCGCAGCGCCGGTTATGGTTTGCAACAAAGCCCTTGGGGCGTTAGGTGCATTTTTGAGATAGGTTCTATTCTGCCGTTATTCCCATAAGTCGTCAATAAATTTGACAATGATCGAGTGCTCCGGGAAAGGTTTTTAATCCTGATTTGAGTTTTAATACTATATGTTGTACAGTTTAACTTTGCAAATTCAATATATAGACTGGGAATTATTTTATAAATGAAAGCATCAACCAGGGGAATGCTTCTATCGGGGCTGGTATATCCGGGCCTCGGGCAATTGATTTTAGGACGTATGACCTCCGGAATTATTTTTGTCCTTTTAGCGACAGCCGGGTTTATGGTTCTCGTTTACCGCATTGTTCAACACGCTTCCCGCGCTATTGATCAGATTTTGCCCCTGCTGGCAGATAATGCGCTGGATCTTAATAGCTTAACAGAAGTGCTCAGCCCGGATTCCGCCGAAGGATGGGGGGTGGGAAATATCGCCTTAATCGGTATTGCCGGCTGCTGGCTGGCTGCGATTGTGCATGCCTATTTTGTCGGTAAGAAAATTAATCGGCAGTCCCGACCCGACCTATAAAATTAACCCCGAAAGTACGAAAGAAAGAAAACATGAAAAATAATTCAGGGGTCGGGGAGTTTCTTCATTCCAAGTTTGTCATGCCCGCGAAGGCGGGAATCCAGAAATGTTTTGCTGAAAAAGCTGGATGCTCGCTTACGCGGGCATGACGGGAAAAAACTCACCGACCGCTCAAATAATTGTAAAAAAATTTCATCCCGGCCACAAACAGGCGACCATGAATTCGAGAAAACATACGCTGAAAATTCTTCCTGATCGGATGGCCATTTGCCGCTTTGACCCCATGGACTCGATTCCGGATTGGATTGATGAATCCGACTTCTATTCGATCACCCGCACCGAAGATGAATTATCCATCGTCTGCACCGAAGCGATAGTTGCCCCGGGCATAACAATCGAGACCGGTTGGCGATGTTTTAAAGTTGAAGGGCCGTTAGACTTTTCTGAAATTGGCATTATTTTTTCTCTAACTGAACCTTTGGCTAAAATCGGTGTTTCTGTATTTGTCCTGTCGACTTTTGATACGGACTATTTTATGGTTAAAGAAAAAGATCTTACAAAAGCGATCGATGTTTTAAGAGCTGAAGGACATCAGTTGATGACAGAGAACAGATAACAGAGGACAGCGGTCAGAAAACAGAAGACAGAAAGTCAGCGTAGGGCAGCCCACTGTGGCTGCCAGTTTCAAGAAGTCAGAAATCAGAGGTCAGAGGTCAGAATTCAGGAACCAGCAGCCAGCAGCCAGTGCCCAGAAACCAGTGGCCAGTAGCAAGCAGCAAGTAGTCAGCAACCAGAAACCAGCAACCGGCAACCCAGAACCTCTGAACCCAGAACCCCAGGAATCAGGAGAGGAGTGGAAAATGTACGTAACCTTTTATGGTGCTGTACGGGAAGTAACAGGCTCGATGCACCTTTTGGCAACAGATGAAGACCGGGTCATCCTCGACTGCGGATTATTCCAGGGCCGCCGTAAAGAAACTGGAGAAAAAAACAGAGTCATCCCCTTTGACCCGCGTATGCTTACCAATATTGTGCTGTCGCATGCTCACATCGATCACTCCGGCCGAATACCTTTGTTGGCCAAGCACGATTTTACCGGCCGGATTATCTGCACGCGCGCTACCGCTGCGGCCAGTGAATATCTTTTGCGCGACTCCGCCCACATTCAGGAATCCGATGCAAACTACCTAAACTATAAAACCGCCCGCAATGCTTTGAGAAAGATGCATTCATCAAAAGGCGGGAAAAAAAGCGGAAATCGGAAAAACAAAGAAATAAAAAACATTCTAAAGAAAAACCGCCACGGGCTAAATCTTGATGCCATTGAAGAGGTCATCGAAAGGCATCATCTGGAAAAAGTCGAACCGTTGTACAGAATGGTGGATGCCGATGAAGCACTTGAGGTGTTTGACGGGTATCCTTACCGGCATCCCATGTCCATCGGTAAGAACCTGACCTGTACCTTTTACGATGCCGGCCATATTCTCGGGTCGGCCTTCGCACTGATTCGTGCCCAGGAAAATGGCCGTGATTTGAGAATATTTTACACCGGTGATATCGGACGCTTTGATAAGCCGATCATTAAGGATCCGACGATGGATTTTGGTGAAGAAGATCAGCAGATTGATTTGCTGATTATGGAAAGCACCTATGGGGATCGATTGCATGAGCCGGTTCAAGATCTAAAACCGCAGTTAAAAAAGATTCTCATCGAAACCCACGAACGCGGTGGTTCGGTTATCATTCCGGCATTTGCATACGGCCGCACCCAGGAGTTGCTCTACACGCTGCATGAGCTTTACGATGCCCATGATGTACCGCGCATGCCGATTTACGTCGACAGCCCGCTGGCGACCAAAATTACCCAGGTTTTTGGGGAGCATCCGGAAGTTTTTGATGAGGAAACCCACAGCGCATTTCTGGAGCGGGGCAAGAACCCGTTTTCAATGGAAAAGATCTACTTTGTCGGATCGGTTGAAGAATCCATTGCACTCAACCACGAAACGAAACCCCACATTGTGCTTTCGGCATCTGGAATGTGTGAGGCCGGGCGCATCCTGCATCACCTGCGGTACAAAATTCACAATGCCAAAAATACGGTTCTGATGGTCGGCTACCAGGCCCAGAATACCCTGGGACGGCGAATTCTTGACCTGGGCTTCAAATATGAAGAGTCCGGAAGAAAAGGTGTGCCGCCGGTCGTGAGGTTTTTTAACAAAGAGTACCCGTTGAAAGCGCATGTTGTCAGACTGGGTGGATTCAGCGCCCATGCCGACAAAAATGAAATGCTGCATTTTCTTAAAAAGTCAAATTTAAAAATAAAAAAGATCGCCCTCGTCCACGGGGAAGAAGATCAGATCCTGTCATTTGCCGATTTTTTGAAAAAGGAAGGCTTTTCAGTCGTCGTTCCCAAAAAGGGTGAGTCGATAGAAGTAAAGTAAAACTTAGTTTGCTACGCTCCTTGGTTGACGCAGACAAATGCTTTGCATTTCTCTGCGCCAAGTCGGAATTCCGCTCAACTCGGCATTATCTCTCCACCATACTGGAATATCTTGGAGAAGTAACTGTGGCTCCCATTACATCGACGGTTCGGAATATACCCAGCGAAGTATTGCTCTCTAAACAAGACGGGATGACAAAGGACTGCGCAATAAACTTCGATCATATTCAGACGGTATCAAAAGGAAAGATTGGATCGTTGATAACAACACTGTCTACAGATAAATTTGAACAAGTGTGTGGGGCTATACAATTTACCCTGGATTTATAAGAGATAACACTGGCATGATCGTGCCAAGGTAAATCCGAGACCTTGGGAATGGGAGTAATCCCATGAAATTGGTTAGTGTTACCCGGTGGGTGCTTCAGGGGAAACCCTGGAAAGTCCCATCTGACCAAAGCCTAGCCGGCAGGTCAGTAGCCGAACCCACGGGCAAACCTTGGAAGGGGAGTCTGGAGCCGGGGGAGGCAAGGATGCAGGCTGTGTATTGAGCCCCGAAATATGTATAGTGGTGGTCATAAAGATAACCTTTTGGGAAACCGGAAGGAAAAGCCGACGCTCTTCATGCGGCGGAAGGCAGCAGTTGTGTATGTGTTATGGCGAGCATGCAGGACACCACCGGGGTCTGAGACCAAGGCATGTATTCATGGGGGTAACTCGGGAACTTGGGAGATCCAAATGTTTCCTTGTGTTAGAACAATCCGGTTTATGGGTGCCGGTCAGCCAATGAGGCGAAATCCAGGCGCTGGAAAGGGTTGCTTCAACCTGACCAGCGAGCGAAAGTAAAGGAGCAAACAAGGTATCGGTGGCGGACAGCGAAGAGTGAACAAAGCCGAGATGGACATTTGGAAGTCTTAGCGGATCATAGTACCGATGGTCAGTGCAGTATGACTGGTCGGCAAGGTGGGGAAGTGGAGCCCAAGCGACCCACTGTAGGGAAGGTGAAGCCGGGCATAACGTTTCTCTGGTAGGAACTATGGGAGATACCCAGAGGTCACCAACCATATCCACAGGAAACCAGGGAATTGCGGTAAAGACCGCGTGCGATTCCGGTCAAGGTTTCAAAGATTCGGAAGGAGATGGCCCGCCGCTGTTAATGGGCGAATCATCGCTTAGCCGGATCAGAATGCTGGCAGAGAGGGATCCGAATCTGGTGTTCACATCTGTGGCCCACAGGATAGATTTGTACCTGCTGAAGAAATCCTTCCGTCAGGTGCGCAAGAGTAAGTCCGCCGGGGTAGACAAGATCACGGCCAAGGAGTACAATAGGAATCTTGATGAAAACCTCTATAATCTATATCAACGACTGCGCAGAGGTCGGTACGTTGCTACGCCGGTGAAGCGGATCTGGATCGACAAGGAAGATTGATCATGGATTGCACGGAACCCTTTCCGCCCATGCATGCACCCTATATGCAATTTTTCACCAATCACATAAGTGAAAGAGAAGGTAGAATCGTATCCAAGGTTTACGTATGTCCCAAATGCAACAACGAAGCGGGTATAAAAGTCGATGGTGGAGATTTGATGTAGATGTCAATCTTATTAAAGATTTAAATTTTGATTGCCGCTGACTCAACCGGTATCTGGGAGCGGCTGAAAACGAGATTAAGTGTTTTTGTCTGAAAGGAATTTGAA
>CBDUUO010000058.1:0-11726 GCA_965370395.1 uncultured bacterium | reverse complement strand
TTAGTCGTGAAGAATTGAAAAAAACATCCATGGTGTACTTTCCCTCGGATGAAGATGATTAAAATATTTCCCTTCATAAGCTTGCCGAGTCGGATTAAAATTCGAAATTCGAAACTCGCCTGATTTAATTAAATTGGTCGAAACAAATTCTAATATCAAATGAAAGAATTTTCAAAACTTCTTCAACGGATCGCTTCATGATATGATTTTGCGGTTCTCATATGTTTTGGAATTTTGAATTTTAAAAATTCGATATTGTTTCGTGCTTCGGATTTCGGATTTCGATTTTTTATATTCACATGCAAATTGTTTCGTCTTAATAATCTAACATATTTAGTACTGAAGCTTTGAAACCAGATTCACCTCATATTCTTGTGGTCAACCCCTGGATTCATGATTTCGCGGCCTATGATTTCTGGGCCAAACCGCTGGGGTTGCTCACCCTGGCAGCCCTGCTCAGATCTCATGGCTTGTCTGTGTCCTACATCGATTGCCTGGACCGCTTTCACCCCAAAGCACCTGCCGGCGATCCTTCAGCACGCTACGGCCGGGGACCCTATTTAAAAACACGGATTGCCAAACCCCACGGCCTTAGGGATGTTCAGCGCACCTTTTCCCGATACGGTATCAAGCCCCGGTGGTTCAGGGAAGATCTTCAGGCGTTGCAGCCGCCGGATCTTATTTTAATCACTTCTTTGATGACTTACTGGTATACCGGTGTTCAGGAAACCATCGCAATCCTGCATGCGCTTTTTCCGGACACGGCAATCATTCTGGGCGGTATCTATGCCAGCCTTTGCGACAATCATGCGCTCAAAAACTCTGGCGCTGATGACATCTTTTGCGGGCCGGCCGAGAACGCTTTGTTTGACCTTATCGCCAAATATACGCGTTTCACAACAATCTCCCGTTTTAACTCGCAAAAACTCGACACCTACCCCTACCCTGCGCTGGATTTACAAAACCGCATCAATTACGTTACCCTGCTGACTTCAAGAGGCTGTCCGTATAAATGTACCTACTGTGCTTCGCATTTTCTGAATCCCAAGCGAATGTGGCGCAGCCCGGAGTCCGTCGTCAAAGAATTAAAATTCTGGCACAAATCCTATCAGGTCACAGATTTTGTCCTCTATGATGATGCCTTTTTGGTCAACGCTGAACGGCATGCCATCCCGGTTCTCGAAAAAATTATTCAGGCCGATATCAACCTTCGTTTTCATACACCCAACGCGCTTCATATTCGAGGCATAAACGCCCAAACCGCCCGGCTGTTGTTTAGAGCCGGATTTAAAACCATCCGCCTGGGACTGGAAACTGCCGAATTCGATCACCGGGAAACCATCGACCGCAAGGTAACGGAAGACGATTTTAAGCGAGCAGCCAGATACTTGAAAGAAGCCGGCTTTGAGAAACACCAGGTCGGTGCCTACTTACTGATGGGGTTGCCGGGCCAGGAATTGGCCGCCGTTGAACGCTCGATTCGGGCGGTTCAAGAAACGGAAATAACGCCTATTTTAGCCTATTACTCTCCGATTCCGCACACGGCAATGTGGCCAAAGGCGGTGGCCGCATCCCGATATGACCTGGAAGCAGATCCGATTTTTACCAATAATTCAGTCATCCCCTGCCGCTCTGAGGCATTTAACTGGGAGACCATCTCCGCTCTAAAAGAACTTGCTTCTGAATCAGCCACAGCGTAAAGTCCCTCTGAACTTGTGCAAAAGGAGAAAGAAATAATGATAGCTCTCAAAGCCGTTGATCTGAAGACCCAAAAAATCGATACGCTGATCGTGCCGGTGTGCGAAGACAAAAAAATCCACGATGACCGCATTATCAACGGGGTCATCAAAAAGGCTTTACAACTGAAAGAATTTAAGGCCGAAAAAGGGGATATGGTCACACTCTACGATTTTAAAGACCTTGCCACCGAACGAATTATCTGTGTTGGACTTGGAAAGTTTAAAAAAATTGATCATGAAGTTTTGCGGACATTTTGCGGCGCGGTTGTCAACCGATGTATTCAAGCCGGTTTTGAAAAAATTTGGGTTGCGGTGCCGGCGGCCGAAAAGCTTAAAATGGAGATGCCGGACGCTGTTGAAGCCATGATGGAAGGCGCCTGTTTGGGAAATCATGTGTTTGATAAATACAAAAAGGAAAAGAAAAAGAAGCCCTTAAAACAAATCAACTTTCGGGTTAAGCCGGAAGCATCGGGCAAACTGAGGAAAATACCGCCAAAAGTAAGCACCATTTGCGCGGGTACCATCCTTGCGCGTGAGTGGATCAGTACACCATCAAATGAAAAAACGCCGGAGCATTTTGCCCGCTCAATTGTCTCAAAGGCCAGAAAACACGGTCTTAAAACCCGGGTGTTGAGGGAAAAGGATTTAAAGCAGAATAAGTTTGGTGCCTTGCTGGCGGTGGCTGCCGGAAGTCAGAGCAAGCCCAGCATGGTGGTATTGGAACATAAGCCTGCCGGCGCCAAAAAAACCTTGGCGCTGGTCGGAAAAGGGGTCACCTTCGATTCCGGAGGCCTCAACATTAAGACCGGCGAATCCATGGCCGGCATGAAATCGGATATGTCCGGTGCCGCTGTTGTCGCCGCCACCATGATCACCCTGGCCAGACTGAAAACAAAATCGCACGTTATCGGAGCCATACCGATTGTTGAAAATATGCCCTCCGGCAAAGCAACCCGGCCTGGAGACATCGTACGAAGCTATGCGGGCAAAACCATTGAAATTGGAAATACCGACGCCGAAGGCCGTTTGATTTTGATTGACGCCATGTCTTATGTCGTGAAAAAGCACAAACCCCAGATTATGATTGACCTGGCAACCCTGACCGGAGCCTGCGTTGTGGCCCTGGGGGAAAAAATCGCCGGGGTTTTTACGCCGGATGATGATCTGGCCAAAGCCATTATTGCATCCGGAACCAAAACCCATGAACGCTGCTGGCAGATGCCGATGCCCGACGACTATAAAGAGCTTCTCAAAAGCGATTTTGCCGATCTCAACAACATGCCCAGTTCCCGCTGGGGCGGTGCCATCACCGCCGCTTTATTTTTATCGGAGTTTAGCGGCAATACCCGTTGGGCCCATATCGATATTGCCGGCCCGGCCTACTTCAAAAAAGGTGATGCCTACTGCGGCCCCGGCGGCACCGGTTTTGGTGTAAGGTTGTTGTGTGATCTGATCGAACAACTCTAAGAAGCTGTCTTAAAAATGCATCTAACGCCCAAGGGCTTTGTTGCAAACGCCTCGGCTGCCTTCGACATGAGCTCAGGCCGAATGTAGCTCGTCGCAGGCCGATTCAAAATGCTCGAATGTTACAGGTTGAGCGCCTTGTCCAGTTGGCCCGTTACCCCCTTTGCCGGTTAAAAAATAAAATAAGTAGGGTCGGCCACTGTGCCGACCCAAATCAAGCGGGCGCGGACTTCGGCGAGCTCGGTCGAGCCGCGGCCCGCACTACTTCTGAAAAATCATTTTCCCCTATCATTCCAGGGGGAGAGAATCGTGGCATATCCGGATGGAAACCAAAAGCTGGAGGATATTGACTTGATCGAGTATGCGGAAATTATACACAAGGGTGATGAAAGCGGCAATGAGATGACGGTGCGCTTCCGGCTGCCGTCCGGGCTCGAGATCTTCGGTTTACCGACAAAAAATTCTTACGGCGGTCACTGGGATCTGGGACCGACCTGGAATTACGCGGTGCTGACCGACAAACCGTTCCTGGTGGATGCCGGCCGATTCGGCCAGGGCAACCAACTGCTTGCTATGATGGCAAGCATTGGCATTAAATCCGAAGATCTTGAATTTGTTTTGATCAGCCACGGCCATGAAGACCATGACGGTGGGTTGGCGGAATTTGTGAACGCCACCCATTTAAACGTAAAAGCCCACGCAATCTATAATCATCTGGTCAAAAAATATCCGGCTGAATCCCCTGACGGAAACAAAAAAGAATTCCCGGCTAAATGCTGGCACTGCCCGATGCCGGAGACATTTTACACCCAAAACTGTCTTGAGTATCACAACGTATTGCAGGAACTAACGGTAGACCCGATTGACGACGGCGAAACCGAGATCGGACCGGATATCCGCACCTATCACCTGCCGGGGCACAGCCCGGATTGTTTGGCCGTCCGACTGGGTGAAGAAGCTATCATTGTGGGAGACATCATCCTGCCCGATATCTCACCGTGGCCGACGTGTAAATCTTTATTTGACGAAGTGGCTGAAGTCATCAAACCCGACTATACGGATGCCGCAGCGATCTTTGGGTTGCGTCGCTATATCCAGTCCCTCAAAAAATTAATTGAAATTGCCCGTGATCATCCGGGATTGATCGTGCTTCCGGCCCATCGGTTTTATTACCATGGCCGCTGGAACCCTGTTGACCTGGAAAGCAGAGCAAAAGAACTGCTCGAGCACCACATTGCGCGTTGCGGGGCCATCATCGAAATTTTAAACAACGGGCCCAAAACCGCTGAAGAAATTGCCGCAGTGCATTTTGAAGAAAGATTGCTTGAGGGCTTCGGCAACATAATGGCTGCCAATGAAATTGTCAGCCATTGCGAATTGCTCATCGAAAGCGGTGATGTGACCATGCGGAACGGCGACACATATGCCGCCACGGGCAGCATGCAATTTGAAACCTACATAAAGGACTTAAAAACGGATTAAATATCTCTATGAAAAAGACAGCAGATTTAGCAGCCTGGATAGAGCAAGACATTCAAGATTTTATTGAGAGGTCGCCGCATAATACGCTTCAAAACAAAACCAATGATAAGGCCTTTGACACGCCCCTGGTTGGCTTTTCAGGGGGTGATGATCCAATCTACGAAACCTACAAGGAGGTTGTCGGCCCCTTTCACTGGACCCCGGTGGAGATATTTACCCGGACATTTAAGGGCCTGGCCGTCAAACCTGAAGATCTGACCGTTATCAGCTGGATTCTGCCTCAAACACAGGAAACCAAGGCCGACAATCGCAAACAAACGACCTACCCCGCTGAACGCTGGGCCCGGGCGCGCATTTTCGGTGAAGCGCTAAACGTTAAGCTTCGAAAACACGTGGTGGCGATTCTGCAAAAGCACGGCTACCAGGTTCTGGCGCCAATGCTCTCTGACCAATGGAAAACGAAAAAATCGGATCAATATGTCGTTGCGTCTACCTGGTCCGAACGGCATGCAGCTTACGCTTCAGGGCTTGGCACTTTCGGCCTCTGCGACGGGCTCATTACCCCGCGGGGCAAAGCCATGCGCACCGGGTCTGTCATCGCACATATCAAAATCCCGCCGACCAAAAGACCGTATACCGATCATCACGCCTATTGCCTTTTTTACACAAAGGGGATCTGCGGAAAGTGTATCTCCCGCTGCCCGGTTGAAGCGCTCAGCGAAACCGGCCATGACAAAATCAAATGCCGCAATCATCTCAGACCGGTTACAGAAGATTATGTAAAAACCCATTATGGCTTCGATGGTTACGGCTGCGGATTATGCCAGACGAAAGTACCCTGCGAATCCAAGATCCCAAACCCGCAGGATGTCGAATAAAAAGTCAAAGGAATAATCATGGCTCAAACTGAAAATAGCCGCTATTTTGAATTATTAAATGTGGGAATCGCACAGATCGCGCCGGTTTGGCTGGATCGCAAACAAACGCTCGCTAAAATACTGGATTATGTAACCAAAGCCTCTAGACAGGGGTGCCAGCTGGTTGCCTTTGGAGAAGCCCTATTACCCGGTTATCCGTTCTGGATCGAACGAACCGACGGTGCGCGCTTTAACTCACCGGTTCAAAAAGAGATTCATGCGCATTATATGGATCAGGCGGTGCAAATTGAGGCCGGTCATTTAGATGCGCTTTGCGAGACCGCTGCAGCGAACAAGATTGCGGTGGTTTTGGGCTGCATTGAGCGCGCCGGGGATCGTGGCGGTCACAGCCTGTATTGTTCATTGGTCTATGTCAATCAGAAGGGCAAAATCGGTTCAGTGCATCGCAAACTCATGCCGACCTATGAAGAGCGATTGACCTGGTCCACCGGCGATGGATTTGGACTGCGGGTGCACCGGCTGGGAGCGTTCAATGTCGGAGGATTAAATTGCTGGGAGAATTGGATGCCGTTGGTTCGAACTGCGCTTTATGCGCAAGGTGAGGATTTACATGTGGCCATATGGCCAGGTAACCTTAGAAATACTTACGATATTACCCGATTCATCTCCAAGGAATCACGTTCCTATGTCATCTCGGTTTCCGGATTTATGGGAAAAAAAGATTTTCCTTCAAACACACCGCATCTAAAAATGATTATGGATGATTGCCCGGACATTATGGCCAATGGTGGATCTTGCCTTGCAGGCCCGGATGGAGAATGGATAATTGAACCGGTTGTTGACCAGGAAGTGCTTTTAACCACCACGATTGATCACAAGCGGGTACGAGAAGAAAGACAGAATTTCGATCCATCCGGCCATTATTCCCGGCCGGATGTAACTCAATTAACGGTCAACCGCCAGCGTCAAAGTACCCTGGTGATTAAAGAGTGATTGGGAAAATACGATGGCCGAGTATCAGCGTTACTGGAATAGCAGTCAAGAGACGCTTTCAGAGAAGGAATATCGCTTAGTTCAAGAGAAAGCATTTTTAAGCCAACTCGATTATGTCTGGAAAAATTCAATTTTTTACCAGCAAAAATTCAGTGCAACCGGACTTGAGCAGAACGATATCAACGGCCTTGATGATCTTCACAAACTTCCTTTCACCGAAAAATCAGAGTTGCGAGACAGTCAAATCAACCACCCCCCTTTGGGAAAACATGCCATTGTCCCCTTAGAAAAGGCATCACGGGTCTATTCGACAAGCGGAACCACCGGCCGGCCGACTTATATTGGCCTGACTCAGCATGATATTAAAATATGGCGCGAGAGCGCCAGTCGCGCCCTATGGACAGGTGGATTTCGGCCAAAGAGCATTGTACCCTTAATTGTCGCACCTTATCTGATTGCCGATTCTTACACGGATGCCATAGAAAATATAGGCGCCACCTGTCTTCCCACAGGCGTTGGGGCCACGGATAGACTAATAGGTGCTTTTCAAAATATTGGTGCCAATGGTTTATTGGCAACCTCCTCCTTTCCAATGCACTTTGCACGATCCCTCAGAAAACGGGGCATTGAGCCTACAAGCCTGGGGATTAAAATTATTCTGGCTGGTGGTGAACCGGGTGCCTCTATTCCGGCAATTCGCCATAAAATCGAGGAGACTTTTGGATGTATCTTTCTAGAGATGATGGGAAACGGTGATATGGCCGGTGAGATTTGGTCCGAATGTGAGTATAAAAGAGGCATGCATTTTATTGCCCAGGGTATTGTTCATCCTGAAATCATTAATCCAGAGTCTGGAGACCCACTGGAGATCAGAGAGGGAACTCAAGGCGAGTTGATTTACACCTCCATTGATCGGGAGTGTATGCCGCTCATCCGCTTTCGAACCCGTGACCATGTGATTGTCACTCAGACTGGCTGTGAATGCGGCCGAACCGGCTTCGGGATACGGTGCATCGGCAGGACAGATGATATGCTCATCGTCCAAGGGGTCAATGTATACCCTTCTGCAATAAGGGATGTGGTAAGCAGTCTGGTACCCGATACAACCGGTGCCCTAGAGATTCAATTAAAAAAGCAGCCACCTGAGGGATGGGAACCTCCAATTCATATAAAAGTGGAGCACGGCAAAGGACCCGCTGATTTGCTCGAACTAAAACAAAAGATTGAAGCGCTAATTCGCGAAAAGCTTATCTTTCGAGCGGATGTAGAATTGGTTGCGCCAAACAGTTTGCCAAAGTTCGAATATAAAGCCAAGCTTGTGAGAAAACTTTACGAAGAAAAAAGCGGATAATATATTAGGCCCTTAGAAATTATTTTTGTGAATTTTGTGGCAAAACATTTACGCCACCAAGACACAAAGACCCAAAGATGAATATTAACCAAAAAGTTACGCGTTTCGCTTTGTGTCTTGGTGCCTTTGTGGCAATTTTCAGTTCCCCGATAAACCGGGATTTCCGCTTCGCTCCAACCGGCTCTTATAGGTTAGGAATAGAGGGAAGATTCCAAGGAGATCATTAAATGAGAAAGCTACGGGACACAGTCGTATTTCAATCCGTCTGTCAGGAGTGCTATATGGGAGATGGTGTATTGGTCTCCGTTAAAAACGGCAAGGTGGTTAAGATAAAGGGTGATCCCGATTCACCTGTCACCGAGGGTGACAACCTATGCTCCAAGTGCCGCAACGTGATAAATGGAACCCTTTATAACCCTGACCGGCTCAAATATCCATTAAAAAGGCGCGGCAAAAAAGGGGAAGATATATGGGAACGCATCTCCTGGGATCAAGCCATTGATGAAATCACGGATCAAATCATCAAGATCCATGAACAACAGGGTCCGCTTTCATTTGCGGCCTCTGTTGACGGGTGGCACTATACCCTTTGCTGTATGCTAATGAGGGCACTTGGCAGTCCGAATCTGCTTAAAAGCATGGAACACTGCGAAGGTCCTAGCCGGGTCATGGATTTGGCTGTTGTCGGGGATATCTGCACCCAATTCGGACATGGCCCCGATACAAGGGACAGTAAATGCGTTGTGATCTGGGGGCAAAATCCGCCCGAAACTCACCTGCCGCAATGGCGGTGGATTCAGGAGGCTAGAAAAAACGGCGCCATACTCATCACCATCGATCCGCGCAACATTTCAGTTGCGAAGCAGTCTGATGTCTGGCTCCAGGTCAGACCGGGTGCAGACGGTGCCCTGGCATTGGGTATGATAAAAGTTATGATCGAAGAAGCGCTCTATGATAAAGACTTTGTTAATCATTGGTGTCACGGTTTTGAAGAACTCAAAGCACATGTTAAAAACTATCCGCTCGAAAAAATTGAAGAGATTACCTGGGTACCCAAAAAAAACATTATAAAGGTTGCCCGCCTGTATGCCGGCATTAAACCGGCATCTCTGGTCAGCGGCATCGGAGTGATGCAGGGATATGGTTCTACGGCAACCGGCCATGCCCATTCCATTTTAGTGGCGATCACCGGGAATCTCGATGTGAAAGGGGGCAATCTTCTATCCGGAGAACGGAAACCACCTGGTTTTTATTCAGCCTATGAATTCCTCAAACCGAGCTACCCCCAGCATCTGTTGCCCGTTGAAATCGAGGAAAAGAGAATCGGTTACGATGAATTCCCTCTCTGGTCAGGGGTTAAGGGGCCGATTAGCGCCTGTCATAACGAGCTGGCCATAAAGGCAATGTATACAGGCAAACCCTACCCCCTTAAGGCCTTGATCAATCATGGAACCAATCTTTTAACCCAGTTTCCCGAACCCGAGACGGTTTATAAAGCTTTAAAACAGCTCGATTTAAGCATTCATTTTAACTATATGATGACGCCAACTGCGGCACTTGCAGATTATGTGTTGCCTGCCGCCCATTGGCTGGAAAGGGATGAAATACCGCTGATTGCCGGGTTGTGGCAGCCGGCCATAGAAGCACGTGTGCAGACGGTAGAACCCTATGGCGAATCCAAAAATGAACAACAGGTCATATTGGATATTTATTGGAAGTTGATCGAAAAAGGTTTCAAACCCCAAAAGAGCCGCACAGATGTAGATTTCATTCAATGGCGGACGATCCCCGAATTTCTTGATTATTGTCTAAAAGGATTTGGTGCGACGTGGCAGGAATTAAAAGAAAATCATGTCCTGCCGTTTCCTGCCAAGCCGCACCGGTTATATGATCAAGAAGGATTTAAGTTTAAGACGCCTACGGGAAAGGTGGAGTTATTTTCAACCACTCTGGAACAATTGGGTCTCGATCCGTTGCCGAATCACCGTGAACCACCCGAGTCTCCGATTTCGACCCCCGAGCTTGCTGAGGAATACCCCCTTATTCTTATGGAGGCCAGGGTGAGAGGAGGGGCTTTTATGCATTCAAGCAATCGCTGGGCCTCGTGGGCACGAAAATCCCATCCTTATCCCCAGATGGACATACACCCGGATACAGCAGAACTATTTGGCATCAAGAACGACGATTGGGTCTGGATTGAAAATCCGCGAGGTAAGGTACTGCACAAGGCGAGGATCACAAGAGATATCGATAAACGTGTGGTGAGCTGTGAGCCGGGATGGTGGTATCCGGAAAAAGGCGGGCCTTTTTATGGTGTGTGGGAATCCAATATTAGTCTCCTCACTTCCCTGGATGGGCCTTATGACCCTGCGCAGGGCACACCCACTTTGAGGACGATGCTCTGCAAGGTTTCAAAAGTCGGCAAAAAGGACCTCCCGCATGAAAATCAGTTTTGGTTATCTGCAAAGCAAAAATTGCCGGCGAGACCGCTTGCTTTCACTCAGGAGGAAAATTGAATACTGTGAAACTTGGAGGAACGGATCTGGAAATTTCTGAAGTCGGATTTGGGGGTATACCCATCATTCCGTTACCGAAAAACGAAGCCGTGGCCATCGTCAAATATTGTTTCGATCTGGGAATTACGTTCTTTGATACGGCCAACATGTATCTCACCAGTGAGGAAAAAATCGGCACCGCCCTGGAAACGATTAGAGATAAAGTGGTTATTGCCACCAAAACCACTCAAAGAGATGCAAATGGTGCCGCCGCCCATATTGATGTTTCTCTTAAGCAATTAAAAACGGATTGGATCGACATCTTTCAGTTCCATAACGTGTCCAATGAAGAAGCCCTTCAGCAGATCCTTGCCCCGCAAGGCGCTTACGAGGCCCTCTCCAAGGCTCGCGATGCCGGTAAAATTCGTTTTATCGGGATCTCGTCTCACAGTATTTCGACGGCCATGGAAGCGCTGAAAACGGGCCTGTTTCAAACCCTCCAATTTCCATTTAACTTTATTGAAAATGACCCGGAAAACGAACTCTTCCCATTTGCTTGCCAAAATAATGTCGGCATCATCGGCATGAAACCCCTTGGCGGCGGCTTACTGGAAAGCGCTGACCTCTGCTTCGGATTTCTACAGCAACACCCGCATGTCGTGCCAATCCCCGGAATCCGTACAAAAAAGGAAGCGGATGAAATCATTCAGTTATACCGCCATCCGCAACCGCTATCCAAGTCCGATTTAAAAGAGATGAAAAATATTCAGACGGTTTTGGGGGAGAAGTTCTGCCACCGCTGCGAATACTGTATGCCGTGTGAGCAGGGCGTTCAGATTCCCTCTGTCCTTATATTTCAGTCGGCCGCAAAACGTTTATCCCCTGAAGGTGTTTCTGCCTGGCTGGCAAAGGCCATGGAAAGCGTGGTGGAATGCATCGAATGCGGTCAATGTGAAGAAAAGTGTCCCTATAACCTGCCGATTGCCGACCTGCTAAAAGAGAATCTGGCGCTTTTTAAAGAAATCGAAGAAACCAAAGATCTACCAGGTACTTGAAAGACGGTGGGTTTATCGCTTATGTGGATGACGCGTAGAAAGACATCGATACAATAAGATCACTATGATCCCGTCTCAAAAATAGGATTTTGGTTCAAGATCGCGGCGGGGCCGAGGTTCAAACCGGAGGCATACTGTTGTATGTCGAGGATTTGAAACGAGGCACCAACAAAGATATTGGGCCAAAAGACATTTTTGAGATGGGTTCATGCAAAAAGGAGACCATCATGGAAATGAAAAAAGTGCTGGCAGGATGGAGCAGGATCTGT